>DTYU01000189.1 GCA_012961725.1 Desulfotomaculum sp. | reverse complement strand
GAGGTTCTATCGGACCGCCGGGTAAGGGTGGTGGACGGTATAGTACGCCGGGTGGAGAACCCGAAGGAAAAGAACATAAAGCACCTTTCGTTCTCCTTTGCAACAGCGGCGGGAGTCGCGGAAAAGCTGGCGCGCAGCGAAAGGGTGACCAACGCAGAAATCAGGTATGCCGTTGCGGAATTGACCAGCAGAGGAAACAAATCGCCAGAGAGCAGGTGATGCACCGCGGTTAGGAGCGAGTGCGCTCAACGAGAGAAGTACTACTTTCGAGGGAGGCTCCATGACGAAACAGGATGTTATTGAGGTGGAGGGCACCGTCGTCGAGCACCTGCCCAACGCAATGTTCCGGGTTGAACTGGTTAACGGGCACAGGGTATTGGCTCACGTATCCGGAAAAATAAGGATGCACTTCATCCGGATCCTGCCCGGCGACAAGGTAATGGTGGAACTCTCACCTTACGATCTGTCCAGGGGCCGGATTGTTTACAGGTACAGATAAAAGTGTTAAGCCATATGCGGCAAGCCGCATAGCGAAGAATGAAAGTCGTTGCTGGAAATGGCGTAGGCCTGTTGGCCGGTATTTGTGTCCGATTCGTGGTGTTCTTGTAGCGTCTTGGCGGTTTGATATATTTTCAGGGAGGTTTTGGGGTAATGAAGGTGAGACCATCGGTTAAACCGATTTGCGAAAAATGCAAGGTGATCAGGCGCAAGGGGAAGGTAATGGTGATATGCGTCAATCCCAGACACAAGCAAAAACAGGGTTAGGGGGTAACGGACTTGGCACGTATTGCGGGGGTTGATTTGCCCAAGGATAAGCGGGTGGAAGTGTCGCTTACGTATATCTACGGCATAGGGCGGTCGACCGCGAAAAAGGTTTTGGCAAGAACCGGCGTCAATCCCGACGTGAGGGTCAAGAACCTCACCGAAGAGGAAATCGCCCGGTTGCGTGAAGTGATTGACCGGGAGCTGAAGGTGGAGGGGGATCTCCGGCGGGAGACCTCCCTGAACATCAAGCGGTTGATGGAAATCGGTTGCTACCGCGGACTGCGTCACCGGCGAGGCATGCCGGTGCGGGGACAGCGTACCCGTACCAATGCGCGTACCCGTAAAGGCCCGCGTCGGACGGTCGGGGTGCGGAGAAAGAAGTAAGGAGGGTCAAGCATGGCGCGGCGTACCCGTACCAAGAAGAAGGAGAGAAAGAATATCGAGCAAGGCGTGGCACACATCAAGTCCACGTTCAACAATACTTTAGTGTCCATTACCGACGTTAATGGAAATACTGTAGCATGGGCGAGCGCCGGTACGGTCGGTTTTAAGGGAAGCAGAAAGAGCACGCCTTTTGCTGCCCAGATGGCTGCAGAAAAAGTGGCGCGTGAGGCGATGGAGCACGGGATGAAAGAGGTTTCCGTGGTGGTAAAAGGCCCGGGTGCCGGGCGGGAGGCGGCAATCCGCTCCCTCCAAGCGGCCGGCCTCCAGGTTAACCTTATAAAAGACGTTACTCCCGTGCCGCATAATGGCTGCCGGCCTCCGAAGCGCCGCCGGGTATAGGAGGTATGGAAGTAAGTGGCAAGATACACCGAGGCGCGTTGCAGGCTTTGCCGCAGGGAAGGGGTCAAGCTTTATCTCAAGGGTGACCGTTGTTACAGTAACCGGTGTGCCATAGAGCGGCGGAACGCCCCGCCCGGACAGCACGGCCGCGCAAGAAGGAAGGTCACGGAGTACGCGGTTCAATTACGGGAGAAGCAGAAGCTGCGCCGGATTTACGGGGTTCTCGAAAGGCAGTTCCGTAACTATTTCGAAAAGGCCGAACGGCAGCGGGGGATAACCGGTGAAAACTTGCTCCGGCTGCTTGAACGGCGGCTCGATAACGTAGTTTACCGGCTGGGGCTCGCAGCTTCCCGTACCGAAGCAAGACAGCTTGTTCGGCACGGCCATTTCAAGGTAAACGGCCGTAAGGTAAACATTCCTTCGTTCTTAGTCCGGGTGGGGGACAAGATTACGGTGGCGGATAAATCTAAGGAATCACCGCGAATCAAGGAACTGATCGAACGGGCCGCACAGAACACGCCGCCGGCCTGGCTCAGCTATGACGTGGATGCTGCAGTAGGTGAAGTCCTGTCCTATCCGAGCAGAGACCAGGTCGATACTCCGGTGAAGGAGCAGTTGATCGTTGAGCTGTACTCGCGTTAAGGCCGGGAGTAAGTCTGGCTGAAGGGGGGTTTTATATGCTTGAAATAGAGAGGCCGAAGATTCACTGCGAGGCGTTTTCGCCTGCCGGCGACTACGGGCGCTTTGTGGTTGAGCCGTTGGAGCGGGGTTTTGGCACGACAGTCGGCAACTCCCTACGGAGGGTATTGCTCTCTTCCATTCCGGGAGCAGCGGTCACTTCAGTTAAGATCGAAGGGGTGCTCCACGAGTTTACCACGATCCCTGGGGTACGGGAAGATGTCAGCGAACTCATCCTGAACCTAAGGGGTCTGAAGATTAAGATGCATACGGATGAAGAGCGGGTTCTCCGGATTGAGGCTACAGGGGAAAAGGTGGTTTATGCCCGGGACGTCATTGGGGATGCCGACGTAGAGATCATCAACCCGGATTACTATATCGCCAGCCTTGCGCCTGAGGGCCGGCTGTTTGTAGAAATGACCGTTGCCCGGGGCAGGGGTTACGTGCCGGCAGAGCATCACCGTTCGGAATATGTCATAGGGGTTATTCCGGTTGACGCTGACTTTTCGCCGGTGAAGAAGGTAAGTTATGACATTGAGAGCACCCGGATCGGACAGGTCGCAAGATATAATAACACGAGTTATGATAAACTGATACTTGACGTCTGGACCAACGGCTGTGTGCGTCCGGATGAAGCCGTGAGTCTTGCGGCACGCATCCTATATGAGCATTTCCATCTTTTCACCGGCCTCAGTGAAGCGGTCAGCAAGATGCCGATCATGGTAGAGAAAGAGGAGGAAAAGAAAAACCGGCTCTTAGAGATGCCGATCGAGGACCTCGATCTCTCCGTGCGTTCGTATAACTGCCTCAAAAGGGCCGGGATAAACAATGTGGAGGAGCTTGTCCGGCGAGACGAGGAAGAGATGATCAAGGTCAGAAACCTTGGGAAGAAGTCACTCGAAGAGGTTAAACAAAAGCTGGCCGAACTTGGGCTCGCATTGCGTAAATCGAGCGAGTAACGGAGTATAGATAGTGAAGCCACCTAAGATAAATAAATGCAAGGCCAGAGTTCTGCATAACTGTTATCGAAGTAAATTGGCAATCCGTCTTTTGGCGTCTTGCTTTTCGGCGCGTTTGAAAGGGGTGCGGCAGTGGGTTATCGAAAGCTCGGCGTAAACACGGGTCACCGGAAGGCCCTGCTCAGGAATCTGGTGACGTCGCTTTTTAAAGAAGAAAAGATTACTACCACCGAGCCGCGTGCCAAGGAGGTCCGGAGCATCGCGGAACGCATGGTAACCCTGGCTAAAAAGGGCGACCTTGCGGCACGCCGGCAGGCGCTTCGTTATATCTATGACGAGGAGGTCGTCCGAAAACTTTTCAATAATATCGGGCCGCGTTATACCAGCAGATCCGGCGGTTATACCCGCATCTTAAAGGTCGGCCAACGGCGCGGCGACGCAGCAGAAATGGTGATTTTAGAACTGGTGTGATCGGCAAGCGTCATTTCGCTTTGAAAATCGCGTACGACGGTACCGGTTTTTACGGCTTCCAGAAGCAGCCCGGGTTGAGAACCGTTGAAGGGGTGCTGGAAGAGGCCCTTGGGCGCTTTTGTGAAACCTCCGGCCCGGTGAAAGGTGCCGGGAGGACGGATGCGGGGGTGCATGCCCGGGGACAGGTGGTCTCCTTCTATGCCGATGGCTGGCCTGTTCCTTCAGCGCGAATAGCCCCGGCGCTGAACGGCGTCCTGCCAGCGGATATGGTTGTATTGGAGGCCGTGCAAGTCCCGGCAGGATTTCACCCGCGGTACGATGCGGTCAGTAAGACTTACGTGTATGCGGTTTTTCGGCGGGCGGTACGCTGCCCGCTTTCACGCCTTTATGCCCTGCATTTTCCGGCGGAGCTTGACACATCAAGAATGCGCAAAGCGAGCGCAGCTCTTATAGGGAGGCATGATTTCGGTGCGTTTCAGAACACCGGCCGGCCTGTGAAGTCCGCGGTGCGAACAGTTTTTGAGGCGCGTCTTGAAGAGGAGGGGCCTTTTCTGTACTTCTGGTTCAAGGCGGACGGATTCCTTTACCAGATGGTGCGGATCATTGTCGGGACGCTTTTAGAGATCGGCAGAGGCCGTCTCGCTCCGGAAACGATCAGCCGGGCGTTTGAAACGGGGGACAGGCGGATGCTCGGGCCGACCGCCCCGCCTCACGGTCTGTGTCTTGAACGGGTCGAATACCCGGTAACTCTTTTTGGTTCATAGCCGCTTTCAGGTAAATATGAATATGGATATAACTGTTAATGTTGACGCCTTAACCGTTTTGAAGTATAATACGCTTAGGGTTTGAGTGCAGGAGTTGGTAGCCGTGCCGGTAAAGGTCATCTGTGAGAACCGCAAGGCGCGGCACGATTATTTTGTCATAGAGACTTTCGAGGCCGGGATTGCGCTGACCGGAACCGAGGTGAAATCGCTCAGGGCGGGGCGCGGCAACCTGAAGGACAGCTTTGCCCGGGTAGAGAGAGGCGAACTCTGGCTCCACGACATGCACATCAGCCCCTATGCGCAAGGAAACCGCTTCAACCACGAGCCTAAGCGGCCGCGAAAGCTGCTTATGCACAGGGGCGAGATCCTCCGGCTTTACGGGCGGACGCGGGAGAAGGGTTTTGGCCTCGTACCGCTTAGGTGTTATTTCAAAAACGGCAGGGTGAAGGTGGAGCTGGCGCTGGTTAAAGGCAAGAAGCTCTACGACCGGCGCGAGGAGATTGCGGCGCGCGACGCCAAGCGGGAGATCGAACGGGCATTGCGACACAAACGTGTTTAAAGAGCGGGGAGTCAGGCGTTGCGAGCTACGGGCAAGTCGAAAGCCGGTCGTCGAATGTCCTGACTGCAGACCAACAGGAGTGAATGGTTTTCTACGGAGTTGAAACTGGGTTTCTTGGCTCCGAACCTTGAACTATCAAACTTAGAACTTTGAACCGACCCTTAAGGCCCATCAAAATTAGCTTAAGAAGGGGGCGTCAGGTTTCGACGGGGGAAGCGGTGACAGGAGGAGCGAGCCGGGGAGGCTACCTGCCCGTAAAAACGGTGGCAAGGCAATAAAGGCCAACAAACACGAATACGCCCTGGCTGCTTAAGCCAGCCAGCATTCTGCCGGCTGAGGCCCGTGCGGCCGGATAGGGTGTCACACTAACGGGCTTGCCTAAAGGACCAATTCTCGGCGGTCCTTGGGGAGATCTATCGAGATAGCACTGGGGGAGCCTGGCTGCGGGCGCCCACGGTGCGAAAACCAAAACACAGCCTGCGCTCGGAGAATCTCCTGTGGTCACTCCTTCGGACGGGGGTTCGATTCCCCCCGCCTCCACCAT
>DTYU01000188.1 GCA_012961725.1 Desulfotomaculum sp. | reverse complement strand
CCGATGCCCACCCTTTTTTCTTCTGAAAAGAGAATCCGTTCCACAGGGACATCCTCGATCCGACCGCTGAACTCCGTCTCGAGACGGAGCCGGCACACCGGGCAAAGTTCCCCTTCAATGCACACCCCGTATTCCCGTTGGAACTCCTCCCGCAGCTCGCGCGGTATAAGGTGGAGCGGCTCCTCGTGCATCGGGCAGCCCTTGATACCGTAGACCGCCCCCGCATCCGTCCGGGTATACCGTTCCAGCCCCCGTTTCAGCATGTTGACCAGGGTCGACTTGCCGCCGCTGACCGGTCCCATCAAAAGGAGAATCCGCTTGCGTACGTCCAGTCGCCGCGCAGCCGGGTGAAAGTACTCTTCAACCAATTTCTCCAGAGTGCGGTCAAGCCCGAAGATCTCGCTCGCAAAAAAGCGGTATCTCTTCCGCCCCTTGATCTCCTCAACCCCCGCCGCACGGATCATGTTATAGATACGGCTGTGGGCAAGCTGGCATATCTGCGGGTTTTCACGTATCAGCTTAAGATAGTCCCGGAAGGTTCCTTCCCAGGCCAACCGGCGCTCGGCATCCTGATACTCTTCTAAGCGTCTGAAAAAATCCAACTCTACCCCTCCCTGAACGTCTATCTGCCGTCAGCGGTGAGCGGTGAGGAATTCGCACTCGGGTACCAGACGCAAAACGACACCGAAACTTTGTCGCAGCAAGTACCGCTTGAAGTCGAGACCCGTACCTGTTAAAAATATATGCCCTTGTACCGGGGAAAAGGACGACCGCTGGCTTATATGACCCAAAGGGGCGGCGGTACAGCAAAACGCCGGGTTGCTATGGAGTGAAGGCGAATCGTTCGCCGGCACTCCGGAGAAAAGCGCCCAAGAGTCTCCATTGCGTCCACAAATAAAGGGAGACATCCTCGCAACAAAAACAGTTCAACCGCAGCCGGTACCTACCCTATTCATTCCGGGTCATTCCCCTGTCATCCTCTCTTGGACAAGGTTTCACTAAGCGTAATGGCTTAACAGGAAAACACCTTCTCCGGTCGCAATTTCCGTCGCTACTGCCTGGAACCGGATGCCATCTGCAGCATAATTTACATCATCCGGCTCTATAAAAACCGACAGGAAATGGGGCAGTACGTGTCGAACTGTCTGGTTGAAGGGGCGAACGGCATGCGGAAGCGTATTTTGTTCTATTCGGTCGGACTGCTAATTCTTTTGTCGAGCGCGGTTTTACTCATTAGCTTTAGTGAGCTGCGGGCGTATTTTGCACCTCAGACAGAAAAAACCGGCACCACCGGGCAAGATTCTGCCCCACCGCACGGGAGCGCAGCGGCAGCGCCTAAACCGGGCATTGAGGAACTCCGGGCGCAGGCGCAGGCGGTAGACGCAAACGAACTCGGTCAGGTACCGATACTGGTCTACCACCTGATCGGCAGTAAAGAGGGGCGGTGGACGCGTACGCCTGAAAACCTGCGCAAAGACCTGGCCGAGCTTGAAGAGCGCGGGTACGTTTCCGTTTCCCTTACCGACTACCTGACGAGCAACATTAACATTCCCGCCGGTAAATCGCCGGTGGTCCTTACCTTCGATGACAGCACCCCGGGCCAATTTCGTCTGCTCGAAAGCAACGGCGAATTGGCGGTCGACCCGAACTGCGCGGTCGGTATCCTGCGGGAGTTCGCCGAAAAACATCCTGATTTTGGCAACGCAGCCACCTTCTTCATAAACGCCCGCCCTTTCTGCGGTGAACCCGGGCAGGAGGCGTACTGGCAGCAGAAGCTGCAAATGCTGGTCGAATGGGGGTTCGAGATCGGCAACCATACCATGCACCATACGAACCTCAAGAACCAGCCGCCCCAAAAGATCCGGCAGGAAATCGCCGGTTTGCAGGCGCTGATCCAGCAGGCGGTACCCGGTTACACCCCGTCGGCCTTCGCCATCGTCCAGGACGGCCTGCCCGAACCTTACGAGACGGTCGTTCAGGGCACCTATGACGGTATAACCTACCATCACAGCGGCGTGGTGTGGTGGGCCTGGCGCGCGGCACGCTCTCCTTACCACCGGGAGTTCGATCCGTTGCGCGTTCAGCGCATCCAGGTCTTTCGGGACCACGGCACAAGCTCACTCACCAACTGGTTGGACCGGATAGAGCCCACGCGCTACATCAGCGACGGCAATCCCGGCACAATAGCCCTCCCGCAGGGTTGGGAGGAAGTCCTGACAGAAAGACACAGCGCTAAAGTCGTGATCTATCCGGCGGAAGAATCGGCACGGACGCCCGCGCGAGAGGAACAGGCCTTAAACGCAAAAGGGGTCCACGTAACCTTTTCCTGGGCCTCTTCGCCAACACGTTGGAAACAGGCGATCGACCTGGTGAAGGCGACCGGATTCAATACAATCCAACTCGACGTAAAGGACGAATCCGGCCGCATCGGCTACCTCTCGGAGGTGCCTCTGGCCAGAGAGATCGGTGCAGCGCAAAACCTCCTGAAGATAGAAGAGATGCTCAAAGAACTCCGGGCCGAAGGGATATACAGCGTGGCCCGGATCGTCGTCGTAAGGGACCCGGTACTCGCCAGAAAGCGCCCTGACCTGATGGTGCGTACCGCAGGCGGCCATCCGCTGAGCGGCGGCGTATGGGTCAACCCGTGCTCCCCGGAAGTTTGGGAATATAATATCGCGCTCGCCAAGGAGGCGTACGCCCTCGGTTTTGATGAGGTACAGTTCGACTATCTCCGGTTTCCGGAAGGCAGAGACGCCTGGACCTCCGTTTACCCGGGTATGGGAAACCGGCACCGGACGGATGTGATTACCGGTTTCATCCGCTACGCCAGGAAGGAGCTGGGCTGGGGCAAATGGCTGTCGGTAGCGGTATTCGGCTTTATGGGGTACGCAAAAGACGACCAGAAGATCGGGCAGCGTCCAGAGCGGCTGGCGCCCTTTTTAGACTTTTTGTCCCCGATGGCCTATCCGTCCCACTACAGTCCCGGAAACTACGGGTTTTCAAACCCCAATGCACGCCCCTATGAAGTGGTGGACGGAACCCTGACAGATTTCGAACGCCTGATCGAACACAGCGGCTGCCGGCTCCGCCCCTGGCTGCAGGCTTTCAGCCTCGGCCCGCCTCCCTACGGACCTGCAGAAATCAAGGCAGAAATGAAAGCCGCTGCAAAGCACGGCATCCGGACCTGGCTCCTCTGGAACCCGTACGTGAACTACCGCCCGGAAGCACTGCAGCAGTGACGGCTTTATCCAAGACTGCCAACTGCATAAATACCAGATAACATGAGAAGAAATTGAATCAGTGGGGTTTGTCATGGTAGGGGAATCTTTTTACCGGAGCAATTCGCTGCACGCACTTCTGTTGAGCACCGTCGCCCTGATCGGCGCCATCCTTTTCATCTGGGTTTTCGGTCCCGCACAATACCGCGTTGACGGCTTCACGGTTCACGCCGCCGTTCGTCCTGCCGTCTCCGGACAGACCGTTGTCCAATTCCCGCCGCTCGGAACGCTTACGGCAAAAACACACCGCGCTCCCTTAGAGTGCCGGCTGACCCTCCTCCGGGTGGAGGAAAGAATGGTCACCGACACGCTCAAGAACCCGGATTTGGGCGTGTTGTGGGACCGGTTGGAAGGGGAAACAAACCGGGCGCTCGCGGCGTTTGTCCTGCGGCAGTTCCTTTTGGGAATCCTGGGCGCCGTCACCCTTTCCTGGCTCGTTTTTCGCCTCCCCCTCCGGAGGCTTTACCGGCCTGCGCTGGCGGGGCTGCTTTTCACCGCGGCATGGCTGGCACCGGCCTACTATACCTACCATGTGGAAGCCTTCAAGCACCCTACTTACAGCGGCATGATCGAGGCGGCGCCGCGCGTACTGGCCTTCAGCAACGATCTTGTTAACGGTTTTCAAGAGTTGAAGTCGAATGCCCCCACAATCGCGGCCAACCTCCAGGCATTATTCAACCGGGCCGACAGCCTGAACGCATCTGTAGATCACGCGGGAGGGACAAGGCTCCTGCTGATCTCGGATATCCACAATAACCCCGTGGGTGCCGCCCTCGCCAGGCAGTTGGCATCCCGCTTCAACGTCGACGCCGTCCTTGACGCCGGTGATCTGACGGACCTCGGCTTACCCTTGGAGCTGAAGCTTAGCGAGGATATCAAAAGGATGGAGGTGCCCTACGTCTTAGCACCGGGTAATCATGATTCCCCTGAGGTGATAGACTCCCTGTCACCGCTTCCTAAAATATACGTCTTAGACGGCAGGGTTATCAGCGTTGCCGGTCTGGCCCTGCTTGGCTCACCGGACCCCTCCGCGTACCGCCCCACCCCCGCCGCGGACTCCCCGGCCCAGGAAGAAGCAGAACTTGATGCGCTGGCCGAAGCGCTCGCGGAAGCACTTGCACAGGCCGAGTGCCCCGTAGATCTATTGATGGTACACGATCCGCGGGTTGCCCGCCGCTTTCTCGGGCGCGTGCCACTGATCGTTTGCGGACATACGCACCGGCTGACGGTCGAAGGCGATAGGTCCTCGCTCCTTTTGAACCCCGGTACTACCGGAGCCTCCGGGATCCGGGGGCTTCAGGCAGCAGAAGAGGTCCCCTACAGTGCGATGGTGGTCCACCTTGATGACGCCAAAAAACCGATCGCGGTAAACATAATCACTTACAGGCCGAGAGAGGGCAGTTTCCGTGTAGAGCACCGGACAATTT
>DTYU01000187.1 GCA_012961725.1 Desulfotomaculum sp. | reverse complement strand
CTGTATGCCGGTTACCACCGGATCGCCGCTATCGATAAGGCGGAGCGGGAGTGCCGCCGGATCAGGGCGTTTGAAAGCAAGCAGGGCACCGTAAACAGACTGTTTAAGCGATTTGTGCGCGCGGTTGAGCGCGCCCCTGACTCCCAAGCGGTACAGAAACTGCTCCAGGATTTCTCGGATGAGGCCAACAGCATTCCGCTTGATGACACCGATCCGGTCCGCGTCCGGATTATCGGTGAGATCTGGGTGGTGCTTGAAAGCTACGTGAACCTGCACTTAGAAGAGATGCTCGGTCGCTCTGCCGACCCCCGCGTCTGGGTGGACCGGGAGATCTCGGTGACCAACTGGTTTCACCAGCACCTCTTCCCGACGCGTGAGGCTCTAAGGCGGCGTGATGAAATAAGGGCTGCCGCCCGCCCGTATTTGGGCACCGAGGTGGGCGGCCACGGCCACAAGAGCGTGGGGCTGACCGTACTCGCACGCAAAGAGGGCATGGACGGCATCATTCACATGATGCCGTTTACCTGCATGCCCGAAATCGTGGCCCAGAACATCTTAGTGCAGCTCAGCCAGAAATATGATCTCCCGGTTCTGACGTTCATAATAACCGACCAGACCGGTGAAGCAGGTTTTGAAACCCGGGTCGAGGCCTTCCTCGATATCCTAAAGGAGCGAAAGCTAACGGAGGCTGGATACCCATGCCGAACTTCCTCGGCATAGACGTCGGCAGCGTCACCACAAAAGTGGTGCTGATCAATGAAAATCAAGAGATCCTCTTCGACGTTTACCTGCGTACCGAAGGCGGGCCGATACAGGCCATCCAGCGCGCCTTCCGGCAGCTTTGCAAAACAGTGGGCGGGGTCCACGTGGCCGGCGTCGGCACCACCGGCAGCGGCCGCCGCCTGGCCGGCATAATGGTGGGAGCAGACATAGTCAAGAACGAGATCACCGCCCATGCTATAGCCGCCCGCACGGTCGATGCCAGCGTCCGGACGGTCATAGACATCGGGGGACAGGATTCAAAGATCATCTTCTTCCAGAACGGCGTCCCGGTGGGCTTTAACATGAACACGGTCTGCGCCGCCGGTACCGGCTCCTTCTTGGATCACCAGGCGGTGCGCCTGGGCATACCTATCGAGGAGTTCGGCGAGTACGCGCTGCGCTCGACCAGTCCGATAAAGATCGCCGGCCGGTGCGGTGTTTTCGCCGAATCCGACTTGATCCACAAGCAGCAGATGGGCTACAAGAAAGAGGACCTTATCGCCGGCCTTTGCCTGGCTCTGGCCGGAAACTACTTGGCCAACGTGGCGCGCGGACGGAAGATCGAACCGGTGGTCCTGTTCCAGGGAGGCGTCGCGGCGAATATCGGGATGCGCGCCGCGTTTGAGAAGCGCCTCGGGTTGAAAATCGTAGTGCCCCCGCACTTCAAGGTAATGGGGGCACTGGGTGCCGCGCTCTTAGCCAAGCGCAACTATGAGCGCCGGCGGCGTCCCTCGCACTTCAGGGGTGCCGCGGAGATCGCCTCTTTTACCTGTACCCCACGGACATTCACCTGCGGCGACTGCCCGAACAACTGTGAGGTCAACGAGGTTTACATCAGGGGGGAGTTAGTAAGCCGGTGGGGCAGCCGCTGCGGTAAGTGGCATAACCTCAACCTTTCTTCCGCTGACCGGAGTGAGAGCCGCTGGGGTTCAGGGTTGAAAAGCGGATAAAACATGTGATAGAATACAGCCGTGCTTTTAAAGCAAGTCTTCCAGGGGAAAGTTCGCTCCCCCGATAAACCGGAAAATAGGCGCGTTTGCCGCAAGATTGGGAAGTGAGGGGAAGTGTGAGCCTAAAGGTGGGAATATGTGTTGGAATTGACCTACGCCCAATTCCTTTAAGAAGTTCTCATATCCAACTTCTCACATCCCGCACTCAAG
The DNA here is from genome assembly GCA_012961725.1 of Desulfotomaculum sp. Lineage (GTDB taxonomy): Bacteria > Bacillota > Desulfotomaculia > Desulfotomaculales > Ammonificaceae > DTYU01. The sequence goes on along the minus strand of DTYU01000187.1, from coordinate 60 downwards.
CGGTCGGAGTTAATAATTTAGTATGGTGTCCCCGTAATTTTGGTAATTTTGACCTGACCT
>DTYU01000186.1 GCA_012961725.1 Desulfotomaculum sp. | reverse complement strand
CTTAATGAGATCCTCCAGGACTTGCACGCTCTCGAAACCCGTCTGCGCGAGTACGAGGCCAGGTATGGCGTACTCCACGAAGCCTCAGATGCTGACTGACCGATGGCCGCGCGGGCGGCCACGAAAAGCTTTTGCGTGTTCGCGGGCAAAGATGCCGGCAAGGCCAATTTGCAGCCGCAGGATTTGCGTCTCAGGTCGTGAAGACCTCTTTCACTGCCACTTCAAATTCCTCCAGCAGCTCCGAACGCGCCTTTTCTGCCACACCCCACTTGCCCAGCAGCACGTAGGCCCCCTGCCGGAGCACGAAGACTTCCATCGTCCGCGTGTCTGGGTCTACGATCCAGTACTCACTCACGCCGGCCTGCGCATACTCCACGGGCTTCTCCAGGCGGTCGGTGCGCCAGGTGCCCGGCGAAGTTACCTCGACCACCAGGTCCGGTGGCCCGTAAGCCTGTTCGCCGATGCGGTCGGCGTGCTTCTTAGATACAAACAGGATGTCCGGCTCCCTGATCTTGCCCGGCCATAGTCGCACCGGCAGCGGGGCGAAGCGCACGGTACCCAGATCGTGCTCCTCAACGAAAGAGTGGATCAGTCGATACAACATCCCAACAATGCGCTGATGCGTCTCCGTGGGATGGGGCGGCATGATCAGCTCTCCTTTCGACAGCTCGAGGAGGCGGTTGGTGTCCGGCAGGGCGAAATAGTCCGCCTCCGTCCACTGGCCCTGCGGTGGCCAAAGCTGGGCCACCTCCACTGCCAGCTTCGACAGATGTGCTTCTTGAGTTGCGTTGTTAATGGTCATCGTTCGCTTTCCTCCTTCAGCCAGTTCTCTTGAGCCACAAGTTCCCAAGTCGTATTTACATTTTAACACAACCAGCGTCTCTTTAGCTCGCCTGGCGCAGCCCGGTATAGGTGCTACACCACGTCGGCGATTGTTCCTTCCATCTTGCGGAAGTAGAATAGACCGCCTATCAGAAGCAACAGCACCACCGCTGCGGAGACGCCGATCAGCGCCGGGGGGTCTCCTTTGCCGAGCATCGCCCAGCGAAAGCCTTCGATCACGCCGGCCATCGGGTTAAGCCCGTAAAGCAGCCGCCATTTCTCCGGGATCATGCTGCTCGGGTAGACTACCGGAGAGAGGAACATCCAGAGCTGGACCAAGAAAGGGACCACGTGGCGCACGTCCCGGTAGATGGCGTTCATCGCCGCGAGCCACAGACCTACGCCGAGCGCCGTCGCCATCGCGAACAAGAGGAAGAGCGGCACGGTAAGGATCGCTGCAGAGGGCAGGATTCCGTACAAAAACATCATCGCCAGGAGCACGGTGAAGGCGAGGCCGAAATCGACGAGTCCGGCGAGCACCGAGGAGGCCGGCAGGATGATCCGCGGGAAGTAGACCTTGGTGATGACCCGCTGGTTCTGCACCACGATGTTCGTCGTGTTGGTGAGCGAGGTGGCGAAGTAGATCCACGGCAGCAGGGCGCTGTAATAAAAGATAGGGTAGGGGATACCGTCCGACGGCAGTTTGGCGAGTCTGCCGAAGAGAAGGCTGAAGACGACCATCGTGAGAAAGGGCTGCAGAATGGCCCACGCCGCCCCCAGCACCGTCTGTTTGTAGCGCACCTTGACATCCCGCCAGACGAAGAAGTAGAGCAGTTCGCGGTACTCCCACAGCTCGCGCCAGTTGATGATCCGCCAGCCGCGCGAAGGTTTGATGACTATTGTGGGTGTCGCTTTGGCCTCCAAATCAGCCTTCCCCTTTTCTCCGGTGTTCGGAATACCACCGGATGGTGTGCTCGAGCCCCTCCCGGAAGGATGTCTTGGCGGTGAAGCCGAAGTATTGCTGCGCCTTTTGCGTCTCCAGACATCGGCGCGGCTGCCCGTCCGGTTTCGAGGCGTCCCAGACGATCTCGCCTCGGAAACCTGTCAACTCGGCGATCAGCTGTGCCAATTCCCTGATGCTGATCTCTTCGCCCGCACCGAGGTTAACCGGTTCGCTCTGGTTATAGCGCTCAACCGCCAGGAGGATTCCTTCTGCGGCATCCTCGACGTAGAGGAACTCACGCGTCGGTGTTCCCGTTCCCCAGACCGCGAGCTGTTTTTCGCCCCGTTCCTTCGCCTCGATGCACTTGCGGATAAGCGCCGGGATGACGTGCGAGGTCTCAAGGTCGAAGTTGTCCCGGGGTCCGTACAGGTTGACGGGAATGAGATAGATGGCGTTGAAGCCGTACTGCTGCCGGTAGGCTTGGGTTTGCACGAGCAGTATCTTTTTCGCCAAGCCGTACGGGGCGTTTGTCTCCTCGGGGTAGCCGTTCCAGAGATCTTCCTCCTTGAACGGCACGGGGGTGAACTTCGGATAGGCGCAGACCGTGCCGATGGTGACGTATTTCTTCACGCCTGCCCGCCACGACTCGTGGAGCAACTGCACCCCCATCATCAGGTTGTCGTAAAAGAACTCGGCGGGGTGGGCGCGGTTTGCGCCGATGCCGCCGACACGGGCCGCCAAGTGGATCACGATATCCGGTTTGGCGTCTTTCAACATGCGCCGGATAGCGGCTTGATCGCGCAGGTCGTACTCCCGGCTGCGGGGGGCAAAGACCTGCCGGCACCCGCGCTCTTTAAGCTTATCAACCACGAAGGAGCCTAAGAATCCGGCGCCGCCGGTTACGGTTACACGTTTGTCTTTCCAGAAGTTCATGAGCCCTTCCGCTTACCCACCTGCTCGGCTATTTCCACTCGACTCCCCGTCTGGCGTTTTCATGCATGGCGGTCACGGCCCTTTCCCAAGAGTGCCAGCCGGAAAACTTTTCCGCGAGAATCCTGTTGCCTTCACCGATAGGGGTGAGACCCGCGGCTTCCACATCGGCGTCGACCATTATCCGGACAAGTTCCTTGAAGGTCACTCTTGGGCTCCAGCCGAGTTTTTCGCGTGCCTTAGAGGCGTCCGCTAAGAGAAATTCCACTTCTGTGGGGCGGAAGTAGCGGGGGTCGATCTCTACATACTCCCGCCAGTCGAGCCCCGCATATGAGAAGGCCTCTTCAAGGAACTCTCTTACGGAGTGCGACTCGCCGGTGCCGATCACATAATCGTCTGGCTCATCCTGCTGGAGCATGAGCCACATCGCTTCCGTATACTCGGGTGCGTAGCCCCAGTCACGGCGGGCGTTAAGGTTACCGAGGTAAAGCTTCCTTTGCCGCCCTGCCAGGATATTGGCCAAGGCCCGGGTGATCTTGCGGGTGACGAAGGTCTCTCCGCGCCGCGGGCTCTCGTGGTTGAAAAGGGTGCCGTTTACGGCCCACATGCCATAGCCATGGCGGTAGTTGACGGTCATCCAGTAGGCGTAAACCTTCGCTGCCGCGTAAGGGCTGCGGGGACGGAAGGGGGTCAACTCATTCTGCGGCGCGGGTGCGTCTCCGTACATCTCGGAGCTTGAAGCCTGGTAAAATCGGGTTTTGATCCCGCTGCGGCGGATTGCTTCCAAGAGGCGTGTGGTCCCCAAGCCGGTCACGTCGCCGGTGTACTCCGGCATATCAAAGCTCACCCGGACGTGGCTTTGTGCCCCTAAGTGATAGATTTCCTCCGGCTGGATGTTGTAAATCAGGTTGGTCAACTGCTCTGCGTTGGCGAGGTCGCCGTAGTGCAGGAAGAGCCTCACCGCTTCTTCGTGTGGGTCCCGGTACAGGTGGTCGATCCGGTCCGTGTTGAAGGTGCTTGCCCGCCGGATGAGGCCGTGCACCGTGTACCCCTTGGCGAGCAACAGTTCGGCAAGGTAAGACCCGTCCTGTCCCGTGATACCCGTAATTAAAGCACGCTTCATCTATTCCACTCCATCTGCGTAAGTAGCGCACTAAACCACTCAACTGCGCTCATTAGCGCTTATCACAGGCGCCAGTATACCGCTTGGGCACCCAGACCGGCGATTGCTGTGCAGGGCAAGATTCCCATTTCTTACTCCACCCTTACCTTACTGGCCCACTCGCGGTTTTCCTGATACCACCGGCAGGTTTTTGCGAGGCCTTCTTCAAAAGGGGTCTGCGGTTCCCAGCCCAGCAGCCGCCGGGCCTTGCCAATGTCGGCCCAGGTGGCGGAGACGTCGGCGGGATGAGGCGGCCGGTGCTGCAGCTTAGCTTCACGGCCGATGAGCTTTTCAATCAGGCGCACGGTCTCCAACAGCACCACCCGCCGGTGCGAGCCCAGGTTGATTATCTCGTAGCCCAGCGGCTTTAGCGCCGCGATAGTGCCGCGGGCGATATCGTCTACGTAGGTGAAGTCCCGGGATTGCCTGCCGTCGCCGTAGATCGTGACCGGCCTTCCTTCGCTTATCCACTGGATGAAGCGGAAGAGGCTCATATCCGGCCTGCCGGCTGGGCCGTAAACGGTGAAGTAACGCAGCACCGTTATGTCGATGCCGTAAAGGTAGTGGTATGTGTAACAGAGCGCCTCCGCCGCCTTTTTTGATGCCGCATAAGGGGAGAGGGGCCGGTCGGTATCGGCATCCTCCCGGTAAGGCAGCGGGTTATCCTTTCCGTAGATGCTCGAGGTTGAGGCCAAAACAAACTTTTGCACGCCGGATTTGCGACAAAGCTCCAGTAAATTCAGGCTGCCGGTCACGTTGGTTTCGATATACACCCCGGGGGCAGTTACCGACTGGCGCACCCCGGCGCGGGCGGCGAGGTTGATGACGGCAGCGAAAGGAGATCCGCCTTTGCGTGCCGATTCGAATAACCGCCGCAACGGTGATGGGTCGCTGATATCCACATGCTGAAACTTGAACCCAGGGGTGGCTTTCAGCCGGTTCAGCCGCCACTCTTTGATCCGTACGTCGTAAGCCTCATTAAGATTGTCGACGCCGACGACCTGATAACCCTCTTCCAGGAGCAGTTCCGTGACCCTGGCGGCAATAAACCCTGCACACCCGGTGACCAGGATTTGACCTGGATCATCAAACGCGCGACTCACCTGACAGAAACTCCCCTGTTCGGGTGTCATACCAAAAGCATCCGCATCGGTTGAAGCTCCCTGGTAAAGGGGTTCAGGATGAGCCCGAGGATCTCCAGCGTCACCACTCCTAAGAGCGCTTCATCGCCTGGTTGGCCAAGAATCACCGGGCTGTGTCCTTCTCCCTGAGGCAGCTTGAGGAGGCATTCCGATACGTCTCGTTCCACTGTTGTGCCGTCGGCCAAAACAAAGCTGACTCTTCGTTTGGGCACGAGGCCGATGGCCGTCCAGACATTTTCGGGTAGCAGAGTGTAAGTGGCGCCGCTATCCACCAAGAAGCGCACCTCGGCTTGGCTGCCTGTGGGGCCGACCGCGATCCCTTCAATGGATGTTACGCCCACGCTTGAGTTCTCCTCTTGAGGTGGTTTTTTCCAGTGCTCTTTCAGTTTTTCGGGAGTGCTCCCTAAAAGAGCGCATGGCTCCGCCGGGGAAGATCCCTTTTTGCCAGGCAGGGTCCCCCGAGTTGGTCTATGGAGTTGTGCACTCGCATCTTCAAGCCTTGTTTTACGTCCTCGCCGGCAGCCACCCGGTTTTACTTTCCGGATGCCCCGGCCACCCGGTCGAGATCCACGGCGTCAACTTCGATCGGTGTCTGCCGGTTCAGCAACTCAAGCAGCACCCGCACGCGGCCGCGCGCCGGGACAGGACGCTCGACGACCCCCACCAGCCCCGCGAAAGGGCCGAAGCGCACCGCCACTGTTGTCCCCGGCGGAAACTTCTGCTCAAGCCGCGGGATGATGTAGCCCCGTGGGCCGACCCGCTGGCGAATGAGTTCGATCGCCTCGTCGGGCACCGGCACGGGGTATTCCCCGGCGCAGAGGAGGCGTCTGACTCCCGGCGTCCAGTTTACCTGGTGCACAGACTTTAGATTCGGTGCGATTTGCACAAACAGGTACCCCGGAAAAAGCGGTTCATGCAGCGTCAGCCTTTTTAAACCCCGCTTGCGGGTCACCCGAATCTTGGGCAAGAAGACCTCGACGCCCTTTCGCTGCAAGCTTATCGCTGCCAGCTCTTCGTTTCGCGGTTTGGTATTTACGGCACACCAGTGCAACCGGATCGCTCCCTCATAAAACTTATACCGCAAGACCTTTAGGGTCGGTTCACGGTTCAAAGTTCAAAGTTAGGCTTATACTGATGGACCTTTGAGGTCCGTTCGACGTTCAACGTTTAACGTTTACCGCGGGCCAAAGGACCCGTAGGGCTTACTCCTTTTGAACAGATCAAAGCAGATTCAAGATGTTGACCTTAGGTACCGTAGCGGGCACCTCTGCGGTCGTTTCCATCTTCCAGGTTACCACTAAGTAGTCGGTGTTGCCTCCCGCTGACAGGAGACCGTTTAGCTCCGCCGGTGTCTTGAGCACCCTATAGTTTAGCCGGAGATCGCTTGCGGCAAGCTTGAGGATCTCCAAAATCTCATCGGCCGGACCGTAGAAAATCACCTGCGGTGACTTGCCAAGAGCGGCGGTCTCGTCGGCCACGGCCTGCTCAAGCGCCCGGTTTATCTTGATGATCTGCTGGTACGAGCTCTTGAGGTACTGGTACGCCAATCTCG
>DTYU01000185.1 GCA_012961725.1 Desulfotomaculum sp. | reverse complement strand
TATCCGGGAAAAGATATTGCAGTTGACCCGGGAGGAACTCCCGTACGGGGTGGCGGTTGCAATCGAGGAGATGGTTCCGCGTTCGGCCGGCCTGTTGTATGTCAGGGCGGCAATATATGTGGAAAAGGAGTCGCAGAAAGGGATACTTGTCGGCAAACACGGCCGGATGCTCAAGCAGATCGGGCAGCTCGCCAGGGAGGAGATCGAAGCGCTCCTCAGCCGGCGGGTTTATTTAGAGTTATGGGTTAAGGTGAAACAGGACTGGCGGCAAAAGGAGAACTTCCTGCGCCAGTTCGGCTACCGGCCTGATTAAACCGAGCAAGCATCCGTCAAAAGGTTTGTTCTGAATTGACATCCTTTTCCGAAGCTGCTAAAGTGAATAAGGGTTAAAGCGTTTTCGGGCCTTCACACATAGTAATGGGGGCTCTTCTTTTTGGGAGCGAAAAAATGCCTGTCGAATCGAAGGATACACTAACGCGACTGAAGAGTTTTTTGGCCGCCGGTCCGACGGAAGGACTGCGCCGGTTCCTGCGCGAGGTGCATTACGCCGACCTGGCAGAGGCGCTGCCGGAGCTTAATCTCGCCCAGCAGATAAAGATCATCCGGATGTGCGAGCCGGCCAAAGCCGCCGCGGTGCTTTACGAGCTTGACCGGGTGGAGGTCGCCGAGGTACTCGAGGGTCTGGGGGAGTGGCGGGCCGCTTCAATCCTCCGGGAGATGTCTCCCGACGACGCCGTTGACCTGCTGGGAGAGATGCCCCAGGAGGAGCGGGAACGCTTTCTTTCCCTGATGGGAACGGCCGAAGCGAAAGACGTCCAGGAACTCCTTGAACACGGGCCCGAGACCGCCGGCGGCATTATGACCACCGAGTACGTCGCCGTGAGAAAGGACATGACGGTCCAAGAGGCGATCAACAGGCTCCGCGCCACGGCTCCGGACGCGGAAACGGTCTATTACGTCTACGTTGTTGACGCGCAAAACCGGCTTGCCGGGGTTGTTTCGCTGCGGGAACTGATCATCTCCGCGCCCTCCACCTTTGTCCGGGATATCATGCGGACGGAGGTCGTGAGTGTAAACGTCCGTACCGACCAGGAGGAAGTGGCCCGTATCGTGGCAAAATACGACTTCTTGGCGGTTCCCGTAGTGGACGACGCAGAAAGGCTGCTCGGTATCGTAACGTTTGACGACATCCTTGACGTGCTTGAGGAAGAGGCGACCGAGGACATCCTGCGGCTGGCCCACATCGAGTACGAGGGGCGGTATTTCGGCGCAGGGGTCGTGCAGCGGGCGGTGAAGAGACTCCCCTGGCTGGTCGTGCTTCTGTTCGGCGGGCTCTTGGCCGGCAACGTCATCGCCAACTTTTCCGCAACCTTGAGCGCCCTCACGGCGCTTGCATTCTTCATGACCGTCATGGCGGGCGGACCGGGGAACTTGGCAACGCAGACCCTGGCCGTCGTTGTGCGGGGCCTGGCAACGGGTGAGGTGGGCCCTCGGGAAGTCCTGGCCGTTATCTTGGGGGAAGTACAGGTGGCGTTGATCGTGGGGCTGATTTCCGGCCTCATTTTAGCGGCTGTGGCCTATGCCTGGCAGGGGCAGACGTTACTCGGGCTGATCGTCGGGGTTTCACTCGCTTTGAGCATGGTCATTGCTGCCGTTGTCGGCAGCTTCGTGCCGCTGGTCATAAACCGCTTCGGTGTAGACCCCGCGCTTGCTTCCGGTCCGTTTATCACGACGCTGATGGATCTCTGCAGTATGGCGATCTACTTCAGCTTCGCCGCCTTTATGCTGAGCCGGCTGGCGGCGTGATTTCCGCGCAGGACCCGGAACCCTTCACTCGCAACCGGCTCAGGACTCAGCCCGGGGTGCCGTTCCACCGTTTTAAGAGCTGGTTCT
>DTYU01000184.1 GCA_012961725.1 Desulfotomaculum sp. | reverse complement strand
AGGCAGTAACCGCCGCCGTCCAGCGGCAGCTCCCGAGCCCCGGTGAGTGACTCGCAGACCCATAAACCAAGGGAAATACTCCGCCACCACATCGGAATGGTCTGTGACTGCGAAGGCGCATTTCTTCGCGTTTTCGTCAACTCCTAATTTGCCCTGCACATCATCTGCCATCTCATTAACATCTCTGTCTTTTGTCATCTTGCCTTCGTCAGAGTACTTGGAATGCATGTGGGCATCGAAGACAACGACTTGGTACCCTGCCGCCGGATAGACCGGCAACAGGTAGAAAATAAGCATCAAGAAAAGGCCTGTAGCTGCTAACTTAAACCTAACCAAGAGAGACATCCTAATCTAAACCTCCCAAATTTTGATTTGAAAGAGTAAGTGTGAAGAACAAGCGGTTTTACTTAGTTCGGCTTCTCCTGCCCTGGCTTCTTGACACACGACAGATACCAATCGATTAGGCTAATTAGAGGCAGCAGGAGATATAAACACCATATGATAAGACAGATTGTTGCAATAGAATTAACCCCTGGTAGATAGATCCATCCCAAGCAGATTACCCAGAAAACTGCGGCGAACGAGATTAGCGGGTATACCCAGTACCGCTTTTTTTCTATGTAAGCGATACCGCTGCCAGGCAAAAACAGATTGAGTAAGAAGGTCAACCACAGCTTTTTTTCTTCTGTTTTCCACTCCCTGCGGGGCTCGATAAACTTCCCATACATTGAGTAGATAGACGGACAGCCATAGCGGAGAAAACGCTATCCAGACCACCGTTCCATATAGCAACTTATGAGTTGCATTATCCATGAGAATAGCGGGAATACGCCAAAAAACAATTAAACAAAACCAGCTAACCACAAAACAAGTCATAAGTAGGGCAAAATTGAGCGCGCTTCCCCAAATTGGCCTGCCGGCTGCTGCTTGAACCACGCCGGGGAAAAGTAGCCCCAAAATACTCTTTTCGTAACCCTCAAGCTTCCATTTCTTGCGGAAAGCCAGGAGAATTATGGTTTCGGTCATAACAAAACCGGCCAGAAGAAAGCCGAAAGCCTCAAGAGAACCCTTCATGAATACTTCCGTGACTGTAACCTCTCGATCCCACCGCCAAAGCCAATTCAGCCAATTCGCAAAAAAAATCGCTTGAAATATTAGAGGTACCATGTCTCATCCCTTCTCAGCCTGCCGTCACGAAGCGGCCGGGCTGCTGTGTTTAGAATTTAGGGATATCACCCTCTGAAGTCTTTGGCGGGGGCTCAGGATTTGACGGGACAGCAACGTGAAGTAGAAAGGTTGGCCTTCGTCCGGCAGTCTGGCCAACCAAACGGCGACCTCCGGTCTAATTTTCTGGTACGGTTTCGCTTTCCCTCACTGCCTAGCACTTGTTTCCAGGTTAGAGATCACAAACGCCGAGCGGGGTCAAACGCCGTATTGAAGCAAAATCTTCAGTCACGCGTCTTTTCTCGGCTGTTTTCTTCTCCAAAAAGCAAAAAAACCTTCTTGTTTTCATCTTCCGAGATGGGCTCCGCAGTCCCGGTCCCCAGAACCAAAGACCTCGTAGACGCGCCCCGGTGACCGATGCTTGCAGGCCACCCCCTCACCCTGCGGAGAACGGCTTCGCCCTCCGGGCCAGCCAAGCACCGACAACGCCAGAAAGCAGAGCGGCCACCGCCAGGAGGGGAGCGGCCGCTGCCGGCACCCAACTCCCGGTATGAAGCCCGATGGCCAGGCACGTAATCAACAGGCAGGCTAAGTTTCCCAGTCCGCCGCCGAGCACTGTGGTGACAGAAGACCGGAAGGCCGCAAGCTCAACGATTGCCCCCGAAGCAAAAAGCGCGGCGATGGCGTAGAGACTGAACCAGGCCGGCTCGAGCACGCCGTACCATGGGCGGATAAGCAGGCAAAAGGAGGCCACCAGCACCGCTGTGGCTATGGCGCTGTATCTCTTTCCCGTAAGTTGGTGGGCAAGCGCGACCCAGAAGACAAAGGTCAGGCCGCCGAAGAGTGCCATCCCTGCCGCCGGCCCCGGAACACCGATCTTCTCAGTGATGGCTTTGACCGGCAGATACGTGTTCGCGAGAGCGCTGGCGGCTGCCAACGCCACGATCAGCGCCCATTCCCGTAGCGTAAATAAAATAGGATTCTTTAGACATCATTCACCACCGGCACCGGCTGCACACCGGGTGGTGCCTCATCCCGTAGACAAAACCGGCGTACGGCTCCTGAGCCAAGACCTCTTCCACACCGTCTCTTAAGGCATCACCTAAGTGTAGCTCGGGAAGGAAGCAGCAAGGAGTGACCTTCATCCGCCTTTTCCCCACAGTGGCACCAAAAATGGTCTGGAAGGCGTCGTCTTTGCACCACGGCGGCAACGCCCAGACGACGTACCGCTCCGCTTCGCCGAGGGGGAAGTTCGCGTCTAAGTACTGGGCCATGTAATAGCCGCTGGTGAGACCCGGGCAAATGTGGTTGTGCAGTTCCACCGCCCGGGTAAACTCGTGGCTCATCCCTTTATCCCATACGGCACACACCGTCAGGATGCTGAATTCGTTTCCCCCGAAGACCTTGGCCGTGAACTTCTCGTGCCAGGCCTCGGCATTTGCCGCCTCAATGAGCTCGCGCGGCGCGATATTTTCTTTGGCCATCTTGAAGAGGCCCGTTGCCGCAAGGGCCATAAATCCCTCATGGTCCGCTTTTCCGGCCGCTTCATCCTCTAAATAAGGCCTGAGGATATCCTCCCTGACCTCAAGATAGACGCATTCGCCCGTCTCTTTGTCAAAGAAGGCAAACCACAGGGGATCATAGATGCTGCGACCGAGGACGATAAGGTTGCCCTGCCCTCTGGTGCGGCCAGAGGCGGCCATAAGACCGTCTAATGCCGCAGTGGTGCTGTAACGGCTTTGCGGATAGCCCTCTCTACCCTCGATCACCGGATAACCGGAATCGGTCAGTGCCAAAACCGTCTCTTTAGCTTTCTCGAAAGGCAGTTCTTTCATTGCCGCAGCCGCCGCCTTCAACCCAACAAGGTGCATGATCGACAAATTTTCCTCACCAACGAGTGCAGCCAAGGACTTAAGTTCCGGACGATCTGCCGGCGCCGGCGCCTTCTCCTTAGGCCCAAGACACCCCGAGAACACGACCCCAAGAGAGATCAGCAGCGCTAACAACAAGACCGCTATCTTTCCTTTCACTGAGCTACTCCCCCCTTATAACGCTCTCTTTTGCAGTGCCGCCCCGCCAAGCACCACAAAGAAAAAGACCACGGAGCAAGACCTCCATGGTCTTTTTTCCAGAGTTCTATAACTCTCGCGCGGGAAAAGGTGTCGGCCCGCTTCAATGCGCGTTTCGTGCGGCTTCATGCCGCAACTTGTTCACCATCATTTTAGCCGCCCGCCGCCACCATGTCAATCCCTGCATAGGCGAATCATTGCGGTACCGCCGCCCTCAGCAAAAGACGTCCTTCAGTGGCACCGCTAAACCCGGCAGAAGCGGGGAGGTGAGCACTTCGTCAGCCCCGTACGCCTTGACGAGCTCAAATCCCTTTTCTCCCAAGCTAAAGACCTCAACGCTCCTGGCACCAGGATCCACAATCCAGTACTCCTTCACCCCGTGGCGGGCATAAAGCGTCTTCTTGTAGGTGCGGTCGCGCTCAGCCGTGGCCGGCGAGAGAATCTCGATGACAAGATCAGGCGCTCCTTGGATCTCCTCCTCCGTGATGATCCGGGAACGCTCCCGAGAGATGTAAAGGATGTCGGGCTGCACCACCTCCCGCTCTTTCCCCTCACCGAGGACGACATCCAAGGGGGCGTCGTAAACGTGGCCGAAATCCCTCCCGCGAACAAACTGCCGCAGGATGAATTCCAGATTCCCTGAGATCCGCTGATGGTATTCCGTAGGCGAGGGGACCATGACCAACTCTCCTCCCAAAAGCTCATAGCGCCTGGTCTCGGACTCCGGCAGACTCTTATAATCCTCGTAGGTGAACTTGATCCTGGCGCCGAGTTCCGCCACACTTCACTCCTCCTTTATACGCCATGAAACTCCGTCAAGCTCCGTTATGGCACGGTGTTACCCTTAATTTTATCACAGTTTACAATACTCTTCCCGGAATTTTGCAGCCAGAAAGGGGATACCGCCCTGCTGCTGGCTTGCTCCCTAAAAGAATCGTCCCCTTGGCAAGAGGAAAAGCCGGGTTGACAGTAGCATAAGTTAGGTATGGGTGTTGCAATAGTCTTTAGAGGGGTCTACGGGTGCCTTTGGACGTCTCGCTCAGGGTTTTGACTTACAACATTAGGCACTGTAAGGGGCTTGACGGAAGGGTTTCGCTTGACCGCGTGGCTTCTGTGATACGCTCCTCCGGCGCTGACCTGGCGGCTCTTCAAGAGGTTGACTCCTTTTCCTGCCGGAGCGGTTTGCGGCGACAGGCGTATGTCCTAGGGCGGGAACTCGTCATGTGGAGTGTTTACGGGCCGACCAGGAGGACGCTCAGGCTGCCGCGGTTCGGGAACGCAATCCTCGGCAAGCGGCGGCTGCTTGAGGCCGTGCAGCACAGGCTTCCCGGTGAGGGGGAGCCAAGGTCGCTGCTCGGTGTTAAAGTGGAGAGTGACAGGGTGGAGCTCGCTCTTTTCAACACACACCTCGGCCTTACGGTGAGGAGCCGGGGGGAGCAGATCGCGAGGATTGTTGAGGTTTTGCAAGGGGCAAGCGGGCCGTTTGTTCTCTGCGGCGATTTCAACTGCCGCCCTCATGCCCCGGAACTGGCGCCGCTTTATGCGCTGGCGCAGGACGCGGCTGCAGTGCTGGGGCGGGAAGCGCCGACTTTTCCGGCCGGGGGGCCCAAAGTAAGGATCGACTATATCTTTGTGTCGCCGCACTGGTCGGTTCGAGGCATAGAGGTGCTTGAGAGTGATGCCTCAGATCACCTGCCGGTTATGGCTGAGCTCGTAGTTCCGGCGGAGTCGGCTTCTTGAAGCAAGTGTAAGAAATTCATGAAAAAGTGCTTCCTTTTTACGCTTATGTAGCGCAAATCTGGAACAGCCGGCTGTCTTTTAGCGAGAAAATGACAATAGAACCAAAAAACCGACAAGCCAATCTGTCGCCGATATTGGGTAAAATGGCGTAAGATTGCACAAAATAGCGGTTTTGACTCTGAATCCGCTTTTGATTAGAATTAGCCGTAACTGGTGCTGACCAGTCAAAATCAAAAGGGGGTCATATAATGAAAAAGGCGCTGCAAAGAACGTTTCTCTTGGCTGTTGCACTGATTGTGGCAACGACGGTACCAGCGGGGTTGGCCCATGCATACCTTTCGGTGCAGGATTACTATGCGCAGTGGGAAGAGTATGGGATACAGTACAACCGGTTCTATTCAGGTTCGATCATGAACCCCGGTCCCGTACAGCCCGCCCCTGCCCAAAGATCAGGAGCTGTTACTGATAGGACTCCCGTATTTCACTTGACCCGCGCCGATTACTATGCCAGGATACTGAACAGCCGCTTCTATTCTCCGTCCCCCTCGTCCGGTTACACGCAGGTGACGCCGCAGGACGAAGGCGGTGCCGGTACTGCCCCTGCACCGTCCACGCAGAATGATACCGGTGAGGCAGGGGCGCTTACCCCCGATGAAAAGGTCCTGTTTGACTTGGCCAACCAGGAGAGGGTTAAGGCCGGGTTGCCGCCGTTTACGCTCGACGTGCGCCTGGTAAAGCTTGCCCGCCTGAAGAGCCGGGATATGTATGAGAACAATTACTTCGGCCACGTTTCGCCCACTTACGGTTCTGCTTACGATATGGAAAGAGATGCCGGTATATCAGCGAGGGTTATGGGCGCCGAGAATATCGCCCGGTGTGCGACGGTGGAAAGGGCGCACGCGCTCTTCATGGAAAGCGCCGGTCACCGCGCCAACATATTGGATCCGCGGCACGACTTGATCGGGATCGGGGTCGTCTCGACGCCGTACGGGGTGTACGTGACGCAGCTCTTCTTGGGCGATTGATTCAGCTTTCGCAGTCGATCTGGTGCTCAGGCATCACTTGGGTGCCGTGTGACAGGGGACCGTCCCCTGTCACATCTATTTTTCTGCTGAGCGCTTGAAGGTATAGATCGGCAGGCCATTTACCGTCTTGCTGCTCATCTTATAGGCGTCTAAGGAGGAACATAGGGCACCGCTTGCGCGAACGGCGATTTCCTCGAGCTGGCGGTTGAGTTTGTTGGTCCTTTTCTTGTCATGGGAAGCGGTGCCGCCGGCGGTTTTGAAACAAAATAAGCCCGGCGCTACTTCTTCGAACCGTTTGGCAATGGCGGCGGCGGTTCGACAGAGATCCGGTTCTCCGGCCGCGGTCTTATCATTTGGAGCCGGTGTTTCAGTAAGAGCAGGTTTTTCGCGGGCAGCTTCCCCGGCGGATGGGTCTTTCTTGGCCGCCCGCGTATTCTTGCTTTCAGTCTCCGCAGGTTCCGCCCGCGTTTCTTGAGCATCCCTGCGAGGTTTTTCTCTTTCCACGCGTCCCTTCGCTGATTCGATCCAGACAGGCCCTAATAACGGGCGCCAATACCACGGCATTTTCTTCACCTCAAAAAACGGTCTTGGTATATTATATTGGCTTGAGTCTGTCTTTGGCAATCGAGATAGAAAAATTTACCGCTGAGAGCTGCTTTTAGTGTAACCATCTGTCGACCGGCGTCATAGACTGACATTAAAAGGCAGCCGACGAATAAATTGCCAAGGAGGTAGTAACATGCCAGAGGTGGATATCAAGGGGTGTGAGATCATCTGTATCGAGACCTTCAAGGTCTATGACTTCTGCTACCAGGCGGAACGGCGGGAAAACAACTGCTTCGACTTGTGTGACGTGACGGTTCCCCGGGGTTCAACCATTGAATGCCAAATTAAAAGTGTAAAGTGTGAGGAGATCGCACGTACGGCCCCTGATGCGCAGGGCCGGGCCAACGTCACGTTTGCAATTACCGTGGATGCAAAGGTGACAATTACAGACCCCGACGGCAACGTGATCTTCACGGACCAGAAGGAGTTCGGTTTCACCAAGACGGTGGTCCTTTGCGCCCCCGAGGGGACACAGACGGCGTGCAGCATCGTCACCTATAGCTGCGGCCCCTGCATGATTGTGGGCGAGCAGGCCTGCTGCACCTTCGATCTCTGCATCATCATTCAGGTGGTGGCCGTGGTGAAGCTGCTCATCCCGACCTTCGGGTTCTGCGTGCCCAAGGTCTGCGAGGCGGTTGCGCCAACTCCCCCGATCGTTTGCCCGCCGCCGCTCTTCCCGCCGCAGTGTCCCGACTATGACTGCAGCTCCCCGTAGCGGTACAAGAACCGAAAAGGGGCCGGGCGGCCAAGCCCGGCCCCTTTCATTTTTTGGTTATTCTGCGCCGGGGGAGGAAGCGGGCAAGCGCCGCTTTTGGGGTACCGTCGCTGGTTCAACGCAGTCTTCATGTGGACTGAGGTTCTGGCGGAAAACTGCAGGAGGTGTTACAATGCTGTTAAACCTCACGGACATCACGCTTTATCCTTCGGTCGAGCAGAAGTTGCGGGCGGCGGGCGTTGGCGCGTGCGGAAGCCGGTAGCCCGAAGGAGGAAAATAAGGTGCTCTTGCCGTGATGCTTGTACCAGAATTTTGCCGGATGCGGTGTCCCGAATGTTACACCAATTTCCCGGCGGAAGTCCTTCGGGATACTGGCTCGGGCGGGCTGCTTGAGAGCGACCTCTGTTACCGGGCGGGCAATATTTTTGTCTACCCCTTTCTGGTGGTGGTCTGTCCCGCATGCCGCTTTGCCGGCTATTTTGCGGAGTTTGAGTTCTTGGGGGAGTTTCCGCGTTACAGTGAGTATCATCCGCTCAAGCGGGTGATGGGCGAGTTCTTAAAGGACCAGCGCCGGCTTTACCCCGGCAGTGAAAAGTACAGGCTCGCAGCAAGCGCCGCCCGGCGAAGGGGCGCCCCGGCGATGCAACTCGCGCACTTGCATCTCCGTGGTTCGTGGTGCGCGCGGCAGGAGAAGAACCTGGAGGCGGAACGCCATCATCAGGAAGAGGCGGTGCGGTACTTCCGGAAGGCCGCGGCAGAAGGGCTGAGCGGGATAGAGGCGGCCTTTGTTGCGTACTTGATTGGGGAGCTTTGTCGCCGGCTGGGCCGCTTCACGGAGGCGTTAGAGGCCTTTGCCGAAGTGGAAGAAGGTGCCTTGCCCCAGTGGCTGCGGCCGGGTTTTGCCGACATGCGCGAGCGGGCCAGGCATAAAGACGGTACCCCGCAAATCCTTCCGCAGACATAGTACTTCTTCCGTCGGGCGCGGCGATGAACTTCGCATAGCTTTGTCAGGCTTGCCGGCCAGATCCTCACGTACGCTTTAGTACGCTCCGGCCTGCCCGGCTGCGCCTTCCGCGCTCTGCTCGTTCCTCACCGCGTTTCGTCATTGCACCCAAACTGCATCTGAGCGACACGCTCTGGGGTCTAACAGTTTCGGTCGGCCCCGGCGATGAGCCTTTGAACGACGAAATGGTGAGACGGAGAGACCGTTCTCCGATTCTCCCCCTCTCCAATTCTCCGATTCACAGGGAATTCGTGCAGCGAATTCCTTCGAAGATCTCACTTCCAACCTCTTGCCTCTCACTTCCCAATCGCTCCCTTGACTTTTTTCAAACGATAAATTATGCTATTTGAGAAGCATTCCTATTTAAGAACTGTTACCGGTTCGGCGAAGCGGACCGGCGGCGGCGGTTTTCTTCAGCGTGCTTCTTTCTATTCCGGCTGGGAGGCTATGGCGTGAATCTCAATCAGGTTTTGGCAGGTTTCAGAGAAAGGGGTCTGAAGCTTACGCCCCAGCGGCAGCAAATCGTAATGGTGCTGTTAGCAGCCGGAAGGCCGCTCAGCGCCAGGGAGATCGCTGACCTTGTCCACAGAAGCTTTCCGAATATCGGCCTCGGAACCGTTTACCGCACCCTCGAGGCGCTTAGAGGATTTGGTCTGCTTGACGAAATCCTTTTTCCCGACGGCGGAAAACGCTTCGAGTTCCACCGCCAGCACCAGCACCACTTGATTTGCTTAGGGTGCGGGCAGGCGGTCGCCTTCCCTTTTTGTCCGGCTGATTGTCTTGTGAAGGTGGCCGAGCAAAACCCGGATTTCGAGGTCCGGGGCCATACCTTTGCGGTTTTCGGCTACTGCAGGGATTGCCGGGAGACAGGGGGGCAAGGAGAGTGAGGATTCGTTTGCGCGTGCGGATTCTGATTTTGGCAGCAGTCCTGTGCGTTCTCTTAGGGGGGTGCGCCCGGGCTGGAAGCGATCGCGGCACCGGGAAGGTCGAGGTGGTCGCCACCTTTTACCCGCTTTACGATTTTGTCCGCCAGGTCGGGGGCGAGAGGGTCGAGGTGAGGTGCCTTGTGCCTCCCGGGGTGAGCGTGCACGCTTGGGAGCCCACTCCTCAAGATGTGGCCCGGATGGTGAAGGCGGACGTTTTCGTCTATAACGGTGCCGGACTTGAACCTTGGGTCGAAGGTGTCCTCTCTGACTTCATGGGGAAAGAGATCGTGAAGGCGACTGAGGGACTCAGGCTCATGCGTTTTGGGGAGGGTGCCGGACACGAGCACGAGAACGGGCACCGCCACGCGCAGTATGACCCGCACGCCTGGCTGGATCCGGTCAACGCGCAGTATTACGCGGAACGGATTGCCGAGGGGCTGGCCGAGGCGGACCCGGCCGGTGCGGCGTATTATGAGGAGCGATTGGCTGCTTATAAATCAGAGCTTCAGGCCTTGGATGCCGCCTACCGGGAGGCAGCGAAGGGTTTCAAGCACAAGGAGATTGTGACGTCGCACGCCGCTTTCGGGTATCTGGCGGCGCGCTACGGACTAAGGCAGATTCCGGTCGCCGGGTTTTCCCCCCAGGCGGAGCCTTCGCCGGCGCGGCTGAAGGAACTGGTGCAGTTGGTAAAAGAGCACGGGGTACGCTACGTATTTTTTGAGTCGGCTGCAAACCCCCGTTTGGCGGAGACACTGGCCAGGGAGGCCGGGGTAGACAGTCTTGTGCTCAGCCCGGTGGCGGGGCTCCTGCCGGAAGAAAAGGCCGGCGGTAAGGATTACATCACGGTAATGAAGGAGAACCTGATCGCGCTGCAAACCGCGCTAAAGTAAGGACCCAGCGCCACCGGGAGCTAAAAGCGGCCTGTCCCAGTACTCAGCGGACAATCTTAGTGAATGAGTCCGAATCTGTCGCTAACCTAAAGGATAGGCGGTGTTTGCCGGAAACGGCCTCGGGCCTTTTTCCGGACTACGGAATTCGGAAGTTAGAGACCGGAGGTTAGAGGTTGGAAAATGGAAGCAGAAAGTCGGAGGTTAGAGGCCAGAGGTCAGACGTCGGAGTCAATAATTTAGTATGGTGTCCCCGAAATTCGAAGCAGAGGTCAGAGGGCGGAGTCAATAATTTAGTATGGTGTCCCCGAAATTCTTGAGGGAGGATGTTGAGGCTTTGAAGTTTTACCCCGCCGGGGAGCATTCAGACGTTGAAGCGGTAATCAAACTCGAAGGGGTCGGGTTCGCCTTCGGGCGAAATCAGGTGTTGGAGAATATCAGCCTTGAGATAAGGCGGGGCGATTTCTTGGCTGTGTTGGGGCCTAACGGTGCCGGTAAAACCACCCTGCTTAAGATAATCCTGGGGCTTTATCAGCCCGGAACGGGTATGCTTAAGCTTTTCGGTATGGATGGCAGCCGGTTTCGCGAGCGGTACCGCATCGGCTACGTCCCGCAGAAGGGGGCGGCTTTCGGGGATTTTCCCGCCACGGTATGGGAGGTTGTTGCCACGGGACGTACGGCGCGGGCGGGGCTGTGGCGCCGGCTGGCCCCAAAAGACCGGGAGAAGATAACGGCGGCGCTTTCAGCGCTGGGGCTCGAAGAGCTGGCCCACCGCCCGGTGCGGGCGCTTTCAGGAGGGCAGCGGCAGCGAGTGGCCATCGCCCGCGCACTGGCGGCGGAACCGGAGGTGCTGCTGCTTGATGAGGCTGCGGAGGGGCTGGATCCGGCAGGCGAGGACGCCTTTTACGGGCTGCTCGAGCGGCTCAACCGAGGGCAGGGTATGACGGTGGTGCTCGTTACGCACGACATCGGGGCGGTCTCGCGCAGGGTAAGGAAGGTGGTTTTTCTCAACCGGCGCATAGTGTTCGAGGGAGCGTCAGAGGAGTGTCTTGAAAACGGGAAGCTCTCCGCGCTGTATGGCATGCCGGTCTACGTTCCCGGCTCTGTTGGACGGAGAAGACAGGAGGTGTACGGCAAGGGGTCTTAAAGATGGATATCTACCAGTGTGACTTTTTTTTGCGGGCGATGGCGGCAGGTGCACTGTGCGGGGTGATGTGTCCGCTGGTCGGAGTCTTTGTGGTAGCCAGGCGGTTTGCCTTTTTGGCCGACGCCCTGGGGCACGTCTCTTTGACCGGCGTGGCAGTCGGCCTGGTGTTGGGAATCGCGCCGGGCATCCCCGCAATGGCGGTGGTGCTGGCGGCGGCCTTCGCCGCGGAGTGGCTGCGGCAGAAGGAGCGTTTCTACGCGGAGGCTTTCCTGGCCGTGGTGATGGCCGGGGGGTTGGCCCTCGGTGTCATCCTCATCAGCAAGAGCCGCGGCTTCGGTGCAGACCTGGCGGGGTACCTCTTCGGCAGCCTGCTGACGGTCACCGTGCAGGACCTGTATCTGATCTTAGGGCTGGCGGCGGGGGGGGTGTTGGTGATACTATTTTTATACCGGAGTCTTTTTGCGCTGGCGCTCGACGAGGAATATGCGCGGTCCGCAGGTTTTCCTGTGCCGGCGGTCAACGCCGCTTTTATGGTTGTGGCGGCGGCCGTGGTGGCGATGGCGATCAGGGCGGTGGGGGTGCTTCTCGCCGGGGCGCTGGTGGTTGTCCCGGTGCTGATCGCGGTGAGGGTGAACAGGAGCTTCCGCGGGGTGACGGTGACGGCGGCGCTTACAGGCGCGGTGCTCGTCATTGGGGGTTTACACTTGTCCTATGCGCTTGACTTGCCGCCGGGGCCGGCAGTGGTTCTTTTAGGGATAGCGGTTTTGGCTGGGGCTGCACTCGTCCAGCAGGCTATGCAATTCAAGTCGGACGGCTCAAAGCCGTACTTAGGGGGGCAAGAGGTTGCGCGAGCAGGCGGCAGCGGGCATCCAGCGGACCAGGCGGTTACGCGGGGTGATCTTCGACCTTGACGGCACCCTAACCCCGGTCCGCAGTGTCTGGCAGTATATCCATGAGGCGCTCGGAACCTGGGAGAACCACGGCAGCCGGTCGCTTGCGGCCTTTTTGACCGGGGAGATCGCCTACGATGAGTTTGCGCGGCGCGACGTGATGGCGTGGCATGGGGTACCCCGCAGCCGCATCGAAGAGATAGTTGCGGGGATTCCCTACCGTCCCGGCGCGCAGGAGCTTATTGCGGCGCTTAAGGAGAGAGGCGTAAGGCTTGCGCTCCTTTCCTCGGGTCTTGACATCTTAGTGTCCCGCGCGGCCAAGGAGCTCGGCTTTGATATGTGGATTGCTAACGGACTGGGCTTTACCGGCGACATGGTGGACGGGCGGGTCCAGATACGGGTGACCTGGGGCGGGAAGGCGGAGCACGTCGGTTCAATCTGCCGCTTCTTTCGGGCGGAACCCCGGGAAACAGCGGCGGTGGGCGACAGCCACGGGGATCTGCCGCTTTTTGCTCAGGTAGGGCTCGGCGTTGCCGTCAACGCTGAACCCCCCGTCAATGCCTGCGCCCACATCAGCTTGGAGTGCTTGGATCTGCGGGAGCTGCTGCCGGTGCTTTCCCCTTATCTGCCAGTTGTTGTGAAAGGGGTGCCTAAATGATTACCATCGAAGTGGTCACGCAGAAGCGCCAGGAGTTTGTTGACATAACGAGCCGTGTGCAGGCCGCCGTCGGTGAGTCGGGGGTCTCTGAGGGGATCGCCTACCTGTACTGCCCGCATACCACTGCAGGCATCTGCATCAACGAGAACTACGACCCTACTGTGGCGGAAGACGTTTTGAACAAGCTCGAAGAGCTGGTTCCGGTCAGCGGGGCATACCGCCATGCCGAGGGGAACGCCGCTGCGCACATCAAGTCATGTCTCATCGGGGTGACACAGCCGGTACTGTTCAGCAGCGGAAAGCTGGTCTTAGGCACATGGCAGGGCGTCTTTTTCTGTGAGTTTGACGGTCCCCGGCGGCGCAGGGTGCTGGTGAGAATCATCCCGGCGGCGCAGACGGCCTAAGAGACTGGGGATCTTTCCTTCTGCTTCTGCCTGATATCATACCAGCGGTCCCGCGCACGGCTTATAATCCCCGGATTGACGGAGCGCTTCGGATGGGTCAAGATCTTACTCAGCCAGCGCGCCGCAGCATCATCAAGCCCGAGGCGCATGCTGAGGTCACCTAAAAGATACAGGAGGTTCAGCTCCAAGGCGGGGTCGGGCGAATGTTCCGTGCGGTAGGCTTCGTCGAAGTACCATAAAGCCTTTTCAAGATAGCCGCGCTCTTCCGCTTCGTTTCCTGATGTACGGTAAAGCCAGGCGATCTTCAGATAGAGCTTTCCTAAGAGAAGGCGTTTACCGCCGATCGCCTCTAAGCACGCGATCGCCGCGTGAAACGCTGCCACCGCCAGTGGAAGGTTCCTCACTCCGTCGAATTTCAAGGGTCTTCGAATCTCAGGAAGCCGCTGGGCAAGAACGGACCGTTCCCGGTCGCTGAGTTTTTTCGGCATCTCCTGATTAAAGGCGTAACCGCACCTGGGGCAGACCACTACTTCATAGAAAAGCGGGTTCTCCGCCCGGTAATAAGGGCAGAAGTCGCTATCGGTTCTTAAAAGCCGCACATTCTTTGACTTTACCACCAGCGATGGGAACTTGGCGCCGCAGAAAGCGCAGGTGTAACGCTTCGTATAGAAGACACCCTCCGCTGCAGCCTTAACCCAGGCAGCCTCCCCGTTGCCGGCCTCTTTTCCGGAGTCAAGCGGCATTTCCGTGGCTTGAAAGAAAGGCGGTGCTGTAACGTCGAGAATGACTCCCGCCTGGTCCAGGCGGTACGCCAAATAATTAAGCAGTGACGCATTCTCCTGTACGTGCTCCCTCAGAAAAGCAATGAAGTCGCTCCGGCTGAGCGTCAGGACGATGGTCTCCTCTTCGGCCCGGACGGCCGTAGATGATGAATTGTTTCCCAAGAGAGCGAGTACGCCGACGACCGTTCCAGGGCCGCCGGATTCGTAAACAGGTCCCTTTGGAGTCGGACGGTTGATCCCGACCCGCCCCTGCAGGACGATGGTCATCTTGCCGGTTTGGATAAGCGGATTTCCCTGGGGGACCCGCTCTGCCTCCAGATAACGGGCCAGGTCCGCCAGTGCTTCGGGGGAGAACCGGCTAAGGAGGGGTGTTTTCTTCAACAGGTCAACAACGTGGTTCAATTCCTTTTGCTCCCGCGAACTGGTCATAACAAGCGTTCTCCTTAAAGGCTATTCGGTATGTTTTTAAGCCGAATCCTGAGTGGGCCCCTATAGTTAAGATACCCGCTGGAGATTTCAAAAGGGGAGAAGATTCAATCATAAAACTAAAGTTTTTTAACATTGGCTTAACATTGAGTTGTTATAATCTATTAAAATAGCTGGGTTTTACAAAAAGCTTGAAGGGGTGGATTTTTTTGCGAAACAGAGCTTGGCTTGGCATGATGGCGCTTCTGATGGTCGCCGTGGCCGCTTGGGCCGGTTGCGGCCAAAGGGATGAGGCCGGGGAAGGACCGGGAGCCCAGCAGGAACGCCTTTCAGGATCAATAACTGCTGTCGGCTCTACGGCTATGCAGCCGCTCATCGAAGAAGCGGCGAACCGGTTTATGGAAAAACATCCGGACGTACAGATCACGGTTCAGGGGGGCGGCAGCGGTACGGGGCTGAGCCAGGTGAGCCAGGGTGCCTGCGACATCGGCAACTCGGATATCTTGGCCGAAGAGAAGAAAGGAATCGACGCCGCGCAACTGGTTGACCACAAGGTGATCATCCAGGCGTTTGCCGTGGTCGCAAACCCGGGCGTCGGCGTAGAGAGCCTCACAAAGCAGCAGATTAAAGATATTTTTACGGGCAAGATAACCAACTGGAAAGAAGTGGGGGGCAGCGACCAGAGGATCTTCTTGGTAAACCGGGCGAAAGGCTCCGGGACGCGGGCGACCTTTAAGAAGGCTGTTATGGACGGGGCGGAAGAGTCCAAGGGGGACGTGGAGCAGGATTCGTCCGGCACCGTCCGTAAGATTGTCAGTGAAACCGCAGGGGCCGTCAGTTATCTGGGTATCGCCTACCTCGACGACACCGTCAGGGTGATCAAGATCGACGGCGCGGCGCCGACCGAAGAGAATATCTCAAGCGGCAAATACCCGTTCTGGTCATACGGTCACATGTACACCAAGGGTGAGCCGCGGCCCGTGGTGAAGGCTTTCATCGATTTCGTCCTGAGTGACGAGATACAGGAAACCATAGTCAAAGAGATGAACTACTTCCCGGTTGCGGGAACGCAGGTTGAGCAGCAGCCGTAACTTCCGGACAAGTGGAACGCGGCGATAGCTGTCCCAACTCTCAAGTCGCTGCGCTCCGAGAGAAGCACTATTTTCATAGCAGTTGAAAGGAGCACCGTTTATTGCAATGGCTTAACCGCAACTTGCGGCGGGAACTCAAGGGGTACGCGCTGACCTTTACTTGCGCTTTGGTAGCCATCGCCCTGACCGCTTCGATCATCTTTTTTCTCGGCTGGAAGGGACTTTCCGTTTTTTCACATGACATAAGCCTGACAAACCTCTTAAGCGCCGAGTGGTGGCCCGACCGGCCGAAAGAGTTCGGCGGACCCCAGGTGGGCATCCTGACCTTTGTCTGCGGCTCCGTATTGACCTCCGTATTAGCGGCGCTTGTCAGTACCCCTTTCGGGATCACGGTCGCGGTCTTCATGTCCGAGATATCGCCAAAGCTCGGTCAACGGGTGCTGCAACCGGTTATTGAACTCTTGGCCGGGATTCCCTCGGTTGTTTACGGCTACATCGGACTGAGCGTGCTGGTTCCCTTTATCCGCGAAAACATGGGCGGGACGGGCTTCAGCCTGCTGGCCGGGGTTCTGGTGCTCTCGATAATGATCCTGCCGACCATCGCAAGCGTCTCCACGGATGCCCTCCGTGCCCTTCCGGGCTCGCTGAAAGAGGCCGCGTTTGCCTTGGGGGCCACCAGATGGCAGGCCGTACGGATGGTCCTTTTGCCTACGGCCCGTGCGGGGATACTGATGGGTATCGTGCTTGGCCTGGCCCGGGCCTTCGGCGAGGCGCTGGCGGTGCAGATGGTTATCGGTAACAAACGTGAAATCCCACACTCCATACTTGACCCGCTTATCACCCTGACAAGCGGCATTACGATGGACATGGGGAACACCGTTCAGGGTTCGCTTTGGAACGATACACTCTGGTTCATGGCGCTTATTCTATTGGTGATCTCGTTCCTGTTCATTCTCTTGATCAGGATGTTCGGCAGAAAGGGAATCGTGCGGTGAACGCCCAGGTCAAGGACAGGATGGCCACCGCAGGCTTTTACTTAGGCTCCGGCTTGGTGGTGCTGCTCCTGTTCTCCCTTCTTGGCTACATTATTTTGCACGGTTATAAGGCCATCGACTTCGCGTTTCTTTTCGGAGAGCCGGAGGCGTTGCGTGCGGGCGGGGGCATCGGACCCAACATCTTCAACTCCTTCTACCTGCTTTTTCTTTCGATGGCCCTGACCGCCCCGCTCGGGATTTTAGGGGGCATCTATCTCGTTGAGTACGCCCGCCAGAACTTCTTTACCAACCTCATCCGGTTGAGCATCGAAACGCTTACCTCCCTGCCTTCGATCGTGGTCGGGCTGTTCGGGCTCCTCATCTTCGTCACCATCTTCGGGTTCGGCTATTCCTTGATCGCGGGTGCCCTGGCGCTGACGGTAATCAACCTGCCGCTGATGGTGCGGGTGACCGAAGAGAACCTCCGGACCGTACCAAGGGAATTGCGGGAGGCAAGTCTGAGCCTTGGGGCGACTAGGTGGCACACCGTCTGCCGGGTGGTCCTTCCCTGCGCCCTGCCGGGGCTGGTCACAGGTGTCATCATCACCGCGGGGCGGGTGTTCGGGGAGGCTGCCGCGCTGCTCTTTACGGCGGGGATGACCACACCGCACTTGAACTTCGGACAGCTTGACCTTTTGCACCCCACCTCCCCCTGGAATCCGTTCCGCCCGGGCGAGACCCTGGCCGTCCATATCTGGAAGATCAACTCGGAGGCGCTTATCCCCGATATACGGCGGGTGGCGGACGGATCGGCCGCGGTGCTGGTATTGGTGGTGCTTGCCTTCAACCTGCTTGCGCGGTGGATGGCGCGGCGCCTCAGCCGACGTCTGGCCGGCCGCTGAAAATTACGGGGACACCATACTAAATTACTGATCGGCTTTAAGTGGTTTAACTAAATTCCAGAGCTTGCCTGGACAGGGCGGCTCGATGATGATAAAATATATGATTAATACCTGGCATGAAACGCCGAATTCTCGCCGAGAGAAGCGGGGGAACCGGTTACCTGGGGTGAATCCCGACACTCAACTTGTATTATTAGTCGTTGCGTTGATGATTTACCCTGGATCGAAAGGTGCAGCGAATAACAGAAGGTTAGGTAAGTTGAGTGTCGGGTAGGGTTACCTTGCGACCCGAACCCGTCAGCTAACCCCGTACGCGTGGTAAGGAGAGAGGATTGAGAGTTTAGAGGCTTTTCCGGCTCTCGTAAAGCGCATTTGCTCGTTTTGTTACTTGTTTTCTCTCCCTTCCTTTTGCTTCTCCCGTTTCGTAGGTGAACTGTGGTGGGTTTTTGGGAGCTGGCGATTGCACGCTCGGATAAGGTTTTAGAATTGGCCGGCGAGCACGTTATGATTGTGCTGGTGGCGGTTGCGGCGGCCATTGCGCTCGGAGTGGCCTTTGGTATTATTATTAGTTATTACCGGGCGGCCGCCGGGCCCGTTCTTTACCTCTGCCAGGTGGTCATGACCGTTCCCAGCCTGGCGTTGCTCGGTTTGCTATTGCCGCTGTTCGGCATCGGCTTTAAAACCGGGGTGGTCGCGCTGATCCTGTATGCCCTGCTACCCATCGTGCGTAACACCTATACGGGCGTCCGGGAGATTGACCCAGCGATTATCGAGGCGGCACGGGGGATGGGAATGCGCGAGGCTACCATTTTGCGCCGCATTAAGCTCCCGCTGGCGCGGGGGGTAATAATGGCCGGCGTCCGGACTGCGGTGGTGATGACTGTGGGCATTGCGGCCATTGCTTCGTTTGTCGGGGCCGGCGGCCTGGGGGAGTTTATCTTCCGGGGCATTTCGCAGTGGAATCTTGGATTAGTGCTGCTCGGTGCGGTATGCGTTTCCGTGCTGGCCATTGCCGCCGACTTGCTGCTGAAATGGGTGGAGGATCGCTTCACCGTATCATAGGAGGAGGCGTTCTCAGGTGATCAAGTTGGAGGGTGTTTGGAAGAGCTTCCCGGGACAACAGAACCCGGCGGTCAAAGAGCTGAGTATGGAGGTGCCGGCGGGAGAGGTCTGTGTCCTGGTTGGGCCGTCGGGATGCGGCAAAACCACCACCATGAAAATGATCAACCGCCTGATCGAACCCACAGCGGGAATGATCTACGTCAACGGGCGGGACACCGCCGCCCTGGACCCCATCAAGCTGCGCCTTGATATCGGTTATGTGATCCAGGAGATCGGCCTGTTCCCGCATATGACCGTTGCCGAAAACATCGCCACCGTCCCGCGCGAAAAAAGATGGCCCGCCGACCGCATCCGCGCCAGGGTCGAGGAGCTGCTGGAGCTGGTGGGACTCGACCCGGGGATCTTTTATCACCGCAAACCGGCAGATCTGAGCGGCGGGCAGCGGCAGCGCGTGGGCGTGGCCAGGGCCCTGGCAGCGGATCCGCCGATCCTGCTTATGGACGAACCTTTCGGAGCGGTTGACCCGATCACGCGCGCCCACCTGCAAAACGAGTTTCTCCGGTTACAGGAGCAGATGCACAAGACGATCATCTTCGTCACCCACGATATCGATGAGGCGATTAAGATGGGTGACCGGATTGCCGTTATGCGTGCGGGAGAGTTGGTGCAGTACGATACGCCTGAACGGTTGCTTAGCGCACCGGCGGACGATTTTGTGAGCACGCTGGTCGGTCGCAACCGCTCAATCAAGCGCCTGCACCTGATCAAGGTACGCGATGTAGTGAGAAGCGACGTTCCGGTAGTGCGGCCCGGCAGTTCCTTGGAGGAGGTGAAAAGCGCCCTGCAGGTCTGCAATCCGCCGGTGATAATGGTGGCCGACAAACAAAACCGGCTGCAGGGGGTAATCAGCCCTGATGAGGTGCTGTACCGCGACAGGGCCGCCTCGGCGGCGGAGATGCTCCATACCGTGGAAAGCGTGATCGAGGAGGGTGCCACGCTGAACGATGCCCTTTCCACGATGCTTAATTGCGGCGAGCGGTACGTGGCGGTACTCAATAAGAGGAGGGAACTGCAGGGTGTTATTACCTTTAGTTATCTCCTGGAGTTGATGAAGGAAGATGCGGCTTAGTTT
>DTYU01000183.1 GCA_012961725.1 Desulfotomaculum sp. | reverse complement strand
CGTAGCTGTGCCTCTATCCGGTCTCATCGTAACCGCCCGTTCTGAAGCATCCCAGTGCACATTTCCGCCCAATGCTTCCACGACCCATCTGGCTGGCAGAAAGACCCGGTCGTGTCTTATCACGGGAGAAACGTCCATCCTCCCCGGTTCCCCGTTGACCAGCATGGTCCTGTCTCCTACCCGGAGACTGATCTCCGTGCCGCGCCGGGTTATGGTAACCGTTCTTGTCCTCCCGTCCCATTCCGTTTCAGCGCCCAGGGAGTCAGCCAGGAAGCGGACCGGGACAAAACTCCGCTCTCCCACGATAAAAGGCGCCACGTCGGTCTCGAAAAACAGGTTACCCACTCGGTAGCCCTTTTGCCCGATAGTAAACTTGATGAGATCGCTTGAAACGCCCTGTCGACTCGCCTCTTCTTTGCGGCCAACGGCAAACGTATACTCCGCCGCCCTCACGAAGGGCGAAACAGGCGTAGGTTTCCACGCAACCCCCAATTCATCAGGCTGGGCCGTTACGCCCTCCTTGTTATTCACAGTCAACTCAACGCGATAGGTGCCCAGGGCCTTGGTGCCCGCAAAACGCGCACTGTAAAGCCCATCGTTGGCCTTGTAATCACCGTGCGCCTGCCAGTCGCCGTCGTCGTACAGCACGATCGTCATCGTTTCCCCGTCTGGACATATCACTCTGCCCTTCACCTCGGCGCCGGTCACAGGCACACCATTGGCCGCAACCGAGGCGTTGATGATTGGTGCCTCTCCCGGAAGATAAGCAACCCGGTCGGCAGCAACGGCAAATGATAGACCCGGATCGCGGGTAAAGGCCTGAATCGTGTAACTCACACGCTGCTCTCCTGACGCGGCCTCCTTTCGCTCAACCAAAACCTGCCAGTTGCCCGGTAGCGGGTCACTGATCCGGAAAAAGGCGTAGTTCTTGCGCGCCACATATTCGGCTCCCTTTAATGAATCGGCAGTAATCATACTCCCGTCCGGGCTTCGCAGTTTAAGGGTCAACGCGTCCGGTGCACCTCTCCAGTGAAGCACAAAGGTCTGCTCCCTTGTAAACTCGTCCACAAACACCGTATGTTTTTCGGAGCTACCGGCTTGGGCCTCTCCGGTCATCTCAGGGTATGTCCCCATCCCGCGGACTTCCGCCGCATACCCTGCAAAGACGGCCGGAAGCTCTTCAGGGTCCACCACGTGGGTGTACAGACCGCCGGTCTCGTTGGCGATCTCGAGCAGGGTGTCTTCGTCTAAAGGATGCTGCGGGTGACCGGGATCGCCAAGACCGATGGTAAACACCCGAACGCCGCGCGCACGGAGATCGGGGAGAACATCGCCAGGCGTTTCCTCGCCGTAGTTATGAACACCATCGGAAAGGAGCAGGACCGCTTCTGTGACGGAGTCATCGGGAGAGACTGAACCAAAGCCTGTGATTTCGTTGAATGCCTGCCGCAGTCCGTCTCCGAGCGCGGTCATGTTCCCCAGGGTTATGCCCTCAATAGCAGTAATGGCTTGGTCCTTCGTACCAGGAGTGGTGTACGTCTGGACATACTTCATCGGAAAAACCGATTCTGCCTCATCGGAAAAGGAGACTACGGCGAGCGATTCTCCTTCGTCATCGTTGCATAAATCAACAAAGAGACTGGCAGCGGTCTTTGCCAGTTCCATCTTCTGGTCAACTGCCATGCTGCCAGAACGGTCAAGCGCCACCGCAAAACGCAGGTGGTCGCCAATGACTACCCAGCCGAGGGGCGGGAGCCCCGGAGGATCTGCGGTATTTACAGCCGCCGGTATAGCCAAAGTTATGCCGTATTCATCCTGACAATACTTAACAATAGTCTCCCAGCACGACTCTCCGTGAATCTCTTGCTGAGGTGTTAATGGGTTGACTACGTGCGAGGTCGCCAGTCCCCCGCCGGCCGGTGTGCACCACTCGGTCCGATGATGTTCGGGGTGCACCGTGGTGCCGCCGTCCATGATGCAGGCCACATCACTCGTGGACGATACACAAGCGGCACCGGGATATTTGCCTTGCACGTTATACTCATCGTAAAGGTTGAAACCGTAGTGTCCGAATTCGTGGACAATGCCAAACTGCCCCCTCTCTTTTTTCAAGGGACCGTCTTCGTTCGTCCACCGGTGCGTTTCCTTAAATAAGGTTATTTGGAATCCCGGTTGTCCCAACTTTCCCACATATGCAAAAGCACCACCGGCCCCGTCATTCACCCATATATCGGCCTTAGCTTTAAACGCCTCATTCTTGGAGACGCGGACTGAGTTGAAATACATCTGACCGTCCGTTGAGTTGAACAATAGCCGCGAAGCCTCTTCGAAAGCCTCCCTCATCACGGCCAAGTCGGGTTCGTCGTACGTGTAATACAAGTTCAGGTTCACATAGTTAGGGCTTCCGCCAACCACTGACCCCGTACCAGCCCACGCAGGTTGCAGCATGCTAACAACAAAGAACACAGTCGCCAAAAGACCAGCGAGATACCTAACATTAGCTCTCATTCCGCTTGTTCCTCCCCCCGCTTTAGCCTTTCAGTATTTCGATCACACAGCTATCTAACGTCTGACCCCACGACCAACCTTTTGGTCCAAAGGCCTCAGCGCAAATGAATCGGTCCTCTCCCCCCCTTTACAAAACAACCATTCTGCAGGGCGCCGCACCGCTATCGGACCGTGCGGATCCCCCGCAGTTTACAACATTATCGGCCTTATTCGGCGCTACTTAAGAGCAGTCAAAAGGGAAATCGACGTTGTGCGCTTACTCGCAGGAGAGATTTCGGGGCAGAGAGTTATGAAAGGGTCTGTGCGCAAAAGCGGGATGATTTACCCCCGGCGCTGGATTTCCGTGACGAACCTTTCCATGTGCTCGTAGTGGGAGCCCTTCCAGTAGACGCGGCCGCAGCCCCGGCAGAGCCGGAACTCTACGAAGTACTCCCGAACCTTCGGCGGCAGGCGGTCTTCCACCTCTTCCTTGGACACCGCCTCCAAAGGCAGGTTGCAGCGCAGACACCGGCAAAACGGGCTCACGAGGCGGTAGAGGTCAAAGCGCCTCAGCACCTCGGTCAGTTGCGCAGGCGGGTCGGTGCTCCGAACAAGGTAGCCGTGAGCGACCTCGCTTCGCTTTAGCAGGCCCCGGTCCCGGGTAAGCAGAATCCTGCGCTCCCTTGCAGAGATTTCGGACAGGGCCTCATCGGACAAGTCGTTGGCGTAAAGGGTATCGAAACCAACCATCCGCAGGTAGGTCGCCAGCCTGCCAAGGTGGGTGTCGAGGACGAAGCGCACCTCCCGCAGGGGTGCCGGACGCACGCGGACTATGGGGGAAACGTCGATGCTCTCAAAAACCGGGTAGACGCTGATCCGGTCTCCGTCCCGAACCCGCCGGGAGAACTCCACGGACTCGCCGTTGATCAGGATGAGGTCCACCTCGGTATGGGGAACACCCAGGGACTCGATAAGGTCTTTAACGGCAGGCTCGCCGAGAAAGGTATGTATAAAAGCGGCCTGCCTCTTCCCCGGAGGGAGAAAGTCGTTGAGTTCAGCGTAAAACCGGACCGAACAGCGGCTCATTCTTTCACCCCGGTAAGTTTTCTCCCCCGGCTGCCAGAATTCCTCATTGCTTTACAAAAGCCCAAGGCGCCGTTCAATCTCTATCCCCCGGGAGCGCAGGACCTTGAAAAGCGGGCGGCCAAAGATGAAGGGTTCGCACTCCTCCTTGAGTCCCAGCTCGGCTATGGCATAGGCGCGGATCGCCAGGTCTCTCCGGATAAGCGCGTGCAGTCTGGCAAGGATTTGCGGCTGACTGTTCTGCGCGGAGAGGACAGCCACCAGCTTTTCCACCTCGTCGTACGGACACTGCCGCTCATGGAACTCGATAACATCCATGACTGGATCGCCGGGGTTGATCAGGTCGGCGCGCGTCACCGTCTCTTTGCCGATGATGGACTGGAGTTCCGACGGATCCCAGCATTTCAAAAGCCGGCACTCCAAGAAGCGGTGTTCGTAAATGGTACAGGAAGAGTTCTCCCGGTCAAAAAAGCAGCAGGACCAGTCGTTTCCCTTGCCGCGCACCTTCACAAGCTCTTGCGCAACCGGCGTTAGGGTGCCGGAAACAGGATCGAACGCCAATTCACCTTTCCTAATGGTTACCAGATGCTGGTGTCCTACATGTCCCTCAAGCAGGATTTGCTTATCCTGATGGTGGAGGACGGGGCCGCCCTTTTGGCAGCACGTGCCGCACCGTATGCAGGTCTTTCTGTTAATAACCTCCATCTCTCCTTGACCTGCCTCCCGCTTTAGTCGAGGCCAGACCGGCCGGTACCCGATCCGCCAATCGTCTGTCTATGCGGTATTACCCCTTGGCCTCTTCGGGGACAATACAGATGAAGACGAGATCCTCCGGGGCGGTGCTTATGAACTGGTGCTCGGCATCGCCCGGGATATAAGCGATGGAACCGGCGGTAAGACGGTGCTCCTTGCCTTCCAAAAACAGCACTCCTTCGCCGCCAACCACATAACTGATGTGCAGCCAGGGGTGGCGGTGACGGGGGGTGCACCCCCGGTCCTTAACGGTAAACTGCCGCATTACCCAGCCCTGCCAGCCTTCGCCCGGACCGATCAGGTGCCGTTTTAGCACGTTACGGGCACCGTCCGCGGCGACCGGTTTCGCTTCCCTATCCTTGACGTGGCTTACAAACAACTGCAACTCCTCCTTCTGTCGCTTCACTCCACTCAAGCTTTAAATTCGGCGGCCTTTCAGCCGGTTCCTGCCTGAAACACATCTAAAGAAAAAGGGCTGCCGCGTGACAGCCCCTCTCTTAACCCGCAAGGCCTATTCCCCAAGCATCTCTCTTATCTTTCGGGAGTAGAACTCGGTCAGCGACTCCGCAATCTCCATCGAGGCGCCCTCGCTGAAAACCCGGCAGACGGGCTCCTCCGGGTCCGGCAGGATCAGCGCCCAGCCGTTGGGGTGGAAGACCTTAACGCCGTCGATCAGCTCAAGCTGCTGCGGCGGTTTTTCCTCGATAAGCCTTCTGATGACCTTGCCCTTATCCTCCCAGGAGACCGGTACCTCCCGCCGGGAAAGGAAGAAGGCCGGCACCTCATCCACCAGGTCGCCCAAGGCAATCCCCTGTTCCGCTACGAATGAGAAGATGCGTACCAGCGCAGCCAAGGCGTCAAAATGAAGCAGTATCTCGTACGCATCCGCCACCAGCGCCCGCCTCCACAGGTCCTGCCGGGCGGCTTTTGTACGCACGACGTTTGCCCGGTACCGCTTGGCAAGCGTATCGATGGCCCGGGGCGCGGTGACCGGGACGACCACAGGGCCGCCCCGCTGTTTCAACGCCACGAGCGCCACGATGGCCGTGAATAAGTCGTCCTGTATTATCCGGCCCCTCCCGTCGATCAGCACGATATGGTCTGCATTGGCATCGATGGCTGCGCCGCCGTCTGCTCCTTTACCGACCACTTCCCTGCAGAGATCAGGTACGATCTCCTGATACTCCCGCCATGGCCGCGGCCGGTTGGCGGTGGTCTCGGCATCGAACCTGAGCACGGTCACCCCGAGTTTCTGCATCAGCGGCACCAAAAACCGCTCGAGCGTTGCTTCATCGTACAGCAACACCAATTTCAGTCCCGCCGCCTTCAAACTGCGCGCCGCGTGATCGCATACGTGGTCTAAGTAGGCCTCGGCCACCCCCGGAAGATGCTCGGGCAGCCCAATTCCCGTGACTGTCTCCCGCCTGAAGTCCTCCCGGCAGTAAAGCTGCTCGACCTTTCGCTCCATACCGCGTGAAAGCTCCCCGCCCTGCCCATCGGTAAAAAGCAGCCTGAGTTTTTCTGGATTCTGCGTGGAAAACTTGATGTGCACGCCTCCGCTGCAACCAAAACTCCGCACCGCAAAGCGGTGCATCGGCGTTGTTGTCGAACCGAAATCCTTCACCCTGATGCCGACGGACTGCAAGCCTGCGACAAGCGCGGACTTGATCATGGCCGAAGCGGGATAGGCGTCGTTGGAAACGCCGACGGTTGAGCCCTTCCCCAAGGCCGCACCAAAGCAGCCGCCCAGCCGAGCGGCGAACTCCGGCGTTATTTCAACGTTTGCGAGCCCGCTCACCCCCTCGGTCCCGAAAAGGTTTTTTCGCATGCCGTTCGACCACACTAAACTCTCATGCACGGTGGCGCCGATTTCCACAAGTTTATGCGGCCAGAGCTTCACGTGAGGCTTCAGCAGGCCTCGCTCCTTAATCACCGAGTGGTCGCCCGCCACCGCCCCCTCGTATACCCCCGCATGCGCATGCACCTGCACCTGGTCACCTAAAACCGCTCCCCTGATCGCCGCCCCTTTGCCAACAAAGCCGT
Organism: Desulfotomaculum sp.; assembly: GCA_012961725.1. Classification (GTDB taxonomy): domain Bacteria; phylum Bacillota; class Desulfotomaculia; order Desulfotomaculales; family Ammonificaceae; genus DTYU01. Next base: position 2,646 of record DTYU01000183.1, on the reverse strand, counting down.
TCCTCCAAAGCACGCTCCGCTTTATGCTCGCGCCCGCTTGGACCGTGCAGCCGCTTCCTATTACCGTAAAGGAGCCAAGGTGCGCCCGGGGGCCGACCAGCGCATCCGCGCCTACGATCACCGGACCTTCCAGCCGGGCAGCAGGATCCACGACCGCACCGTCTTCCACCCAAATACCTGGAACGATCTCCCTTCCCGGCAGATTTGCCTTTACCCTTCCGGAAAGAAGGTCCTGGTGCGCCGCAAGATATGCCTCCAAACTGCCTACATCGCACCAGTACCCGTCGAGAACGGCACCGTAGAGCGGCTTCTTTTCACGGAGCAGCAGCGGGAATAAATCCTTGCTGAAATCGAACTCCCTGCCCCTTTCAAAGAGATCGAGGGCCTCCGGCTCAAGGATATAGATCCCTGTATTTACGGTATCGCTGAAGACCTCACCCCACCCCGGCTTCTCAAGAAAGCGGCGTATGCATCCTGATTCACCGGTAATGACCACCCCGTATTCGAGCGGGCAGTCCACCCTTGTGAGGACGATGGTGGCTATGGCCCCCTTCTTCTTGTGGAACGCCACCGCCTCTGAAAGGTTTATATCGGTCAGCGCGTCGCCGCTCACCACGATAAACGTCTGATCGAGAAACGAAGCGGCGTTTTTGACGCTGCCGGCGGTTCCGAGCGGGCTCTCCTCAATAAAATAGCGCAGGTCCACACCAAAATCCCTTCCGCTGCCAAAATACTCCTGAATCGCCTCGGGAAGGTAACGAAGGGTCACCCCTATCTCTTTGATCCCGTGCTCCCTCAGGAGATCCACGCAATAGGCCATTATCGGCCTGTTGCCCACTGGAACCATCGGTTTCGGCCGGTTGCAGGTTAAAGGGCGCAACCGTGATCCCTCGCCGCCGGCCATGATGACCGCCTTCAAACTATCCCCCCTTCATGCATAGCGCCCGAATAGTTGATAGACCTTGCCCCAGCACTCACCTCTCTGAGTGCCGGGCGGCCGCACCTCGTATGGGCTCGGCCAATCAATCCGCCGCCGCTCGTGACAGACCTCCTCGTAGACCGCCCGGGTCTCTCTTGCGATGTCATTCCAGTTGCATTCCTGCAAGACCTTGCGGTAGGCCCGTTCCCGAAGGGCTTGTGCATGGCCGGGATTGAACAATATCTGGCTGATTTTCTCTGCGAGTGCCCCCGGGTCATCGGGCGGGCACTTCAAACCGTCAACACCGTGCTGAACAATCTCGCTCAGCCCGCCTACATTGGTGACCACAACCGGCACCCTTGCGGCCATAGCCTCCAGTGCCACAATGCCAAAAGGCTCGTAAAGGCTCGGAAAGACTGCGACCGCCGCCCAACTGTACAGCGCGTTTCGCGTGGCGTTATCGATATAGCCCGTAAAATAGACCCGGTGCGCGATCCCCAACTCCTCGGCATAGCGGCGCAGTTCGTGTTCGTAGGGTCCCTTACCCGCGATGATGAACTTCGTCTGCGGGTGTCTCGCCAGGATCGCAGGCACCGCGGCAAGGAGCACCTGCATCCCTTTCTCCCTTACCAGGCGGCCGATACAGAAAACGATCTTTTCGTCGTCTGCCGCAAACCAGTTCCGGTCGGTCCGGCCTTCGTCTGGCACATAGTTTTTCGGGTCTACGCCGTTTTTTACGACGGCTATCTTGCCGGGAGGAAGCTGAAAGATATACTTCAGCTCGCTTTCCATGTACCGGCTGCATACCATGACCCGCCAGGCTTCATAGCAGAGCCACCATTCGATCCCGCTTATGAAACGCTGGGTATCGTTATGCAGCCCGTTGTTCCGGCCGAACTCCGTGGCATGGATGGTGACCGCCAGCGGCACCCGGAGCCCGTGCTTCAGCGCCCTGGCCGTCCAGGCCACCAGCCAGTCGTGGGCATGGATTACGTCGATGTTCCGCACTCGCAGCAGAACCGGTATGGCCAGCTCCAGCAGCGCCACGTTCAACTGCATAACCCAGGCGGTAAAATCGGGCGTACCGGCCGGGTATGGATGGACCCTGTAGACACGTACCCCGTTCACCTCTTCGGCCTCCGGTGCCCCGGCAGCGCCGCAGGTAAAAACATATACCTCTACACCCTGGCGGGCTAAGGCGGCCGAGAGATCATAGACGTGCTGGGCCAGACCGCCCACGATCCTTGGCGGATACTCCCAGGACAGCATCGCTACCCGCATTTATGCTCCTCCTTCGAAATTAGGGGACACAATACTAAATTATTAGAAGAGGTGCATTCGTTTACGCGATACAATACCCGCCACCTTCAACCATATGCGTCGGATGCGACGGTAATGACTTCTGTACTCAACTTTCGCAGTTGTGGTAAACAGCCGTGCTGTTTGTTGTCCCCATTTATTTACCAAAGGGCCTGCCCTGATCTTTCCACCTCACCGGTTCCGTTTCGGTTTATTATCTCCTGAGGGAACAAACGTAATCCCACCATTGGGCTGTCTGTCCTTTTGTAAAATATGTCAAGAAAAACAGCCACGCGGACTTTTACAGGGGTTTGTTAAACAAAAAAGCCCTACTTGGCGCACCCAGCCCTCCCTGTATGACAGAGAGACCGTGCCTTGTTGTAGGGCGTTATGATATCAGGTGGTGGTTGGGCCTGGTTTTATCCTTG
>DTYU01000182.1 GCA_012961725.1 Desulfotomaculum sp. | reverse complement strand
GTTGGGCACCTTGGCCGGGCATGCGTCCACACAGGCGCCGCAGCCTGTACATCTCTTCCAGTCAACGTAAGTCTGCTTCTTCCTGACTTTAACCGTAAAGTTTCCAAACGAACCCTCTACAGCTTCGACTTCAGAATAGGTCATGAGCTCAATATTCGGGTGGGTTCCTGCCTGTACCATTATGGGTGTCAGGATACAGGCCGAGCAGTCGTTCGTTGGGAAGGTCTTATCGAGCTTTGCCATATTGCCGCCGACTGACGGGTTCCTTTCTACCAGATAAACCTTGTAGCCCATGTTGGCGATATCGAGCGCCGCGAACATTCCGCTTATACCGCCGCCGATAACCAGGACGGCTTTGGTTACCTCCACAAACCGATCCTGCAGGGGTTCTAACAGGGCCGCCTTGGCTACCGCGCTGGCGATTAATCTCTTCGCTTTTTCGGTTGCCCCTTCCTTTTCGTGCCAGTGTGCCCAACTGTCCTGGTCCCGGATATTGGCCATTTCGAAGAGGTATTTGTTCAGGCCGCTGTCCTCGTTCGTTTTTCTGAAGATCGGCTCGTGTGTGCGCGGGGTGCAGGCCGCCACCACGACCCTATCCACCAGGCCGTTCGCGATATCCTCTTTGATTAGTTCCTGACCAGGATCCGAACACATAAACAGATAGTCCCTCGCTACCGAGACCCCAGGGAGTTTCGCGGCATATTCTCGTACGCTTTCAATATCCACCGCCCCGGCGATATTCTCGCCGCAGTGGCAGATGTATACGCCTATCTTGGGCACCGATTCCCCCTCCTGACAAGATAGGGAGTAAAATAGTTAGGCTTTGTCTAATTGATAATAAGCACTATATAATGGTTAGCCACCCAATCCAACAGTTTTCAACTTGAAGGTCACTGGAGTTTAATAGTTCCCCAAAAAAAGCCGATTTCCTGCATGGTCTTACGAACTTCATCTTTAAGGGCGCGAAATTTCGAAAAGCGGGCAAAATGCGAAATTCAAGCCTCAGGGAGAGATTTGGCGAATTTAGGCGGTGGTGGTGGTGTACGGTCTTAGGGCTGACCGGGGTTGGTCAACTTGACACCGCAATGACCGGTTTGCTAACATAGAACCGTGTTTCGGCAAGCAGTAAATTCGCTGATTATGAGGAAGTTTTTCATGGGGAGGGATGGTATGGCGGAGGACCGAGAGCCAAGGATCGTCGGATTCCTCTGTAACTGGTGCAGCTACGCTGCGGCCGACCTGGCCGGGATGAGCCGGTTTCACTATCCTCCGCACCTGTGCGCGATTCGGGTTCCTTGCACGGGTCGCATGAACCCGCTTTTCGTAATGAGCGCGCTGCGGCGCGGTGCAGATGCGGTACTGATCGCGGGCTGTCACCCGGGCGACTGCCATTACGTAAGCGGCAACCTCACCGCTCGCCGCCGCTTTTCCGTCTTTAGGAGTCTCCTGGAGTTTGCCGGCGTGGAAGAAGGCCGCCTCAACCTTACCTGGATATCGGCAGCGGAGGGGAAGAGGTTTGCCAGCCTCTCGACCCAGTTGACCCAAAGGGCCAAAGAGTTGGGTCCGTATAAGGGAATGCTTCGGAAGCGAATTGGGGTGTAAGGAATGACCGACCGAGAAAAGGCGTTGCGCCAGGCTGCGCGCAGGCTTCTTGAAGAGAATACGGTAAACCTGGTAATCGGCTACGCCTGGGGTACCCTGCCGCTGCGAACTGCGCCGTTCTTTGCCCGGACACCGGCGGAGGCCGACCGGCTGGTGTATAACAGCCTGTGTGAGAATAACTTGGTCAAGTACTTGCTGCGCTACAGCAAGGAAAAGTTGGGCCTTGTGGTTAAGGGCTGTGACGCCCGCTCGTTGGTTGTTCTATTGCGAGAGAACCAGGTACAGCGGGACCGGGTGCATATCATCGGTGTGCCGTGTACAGGTGTGATCGACCGCCGCAAGGTGATGGAACTTGTAGACGGTCAGGAGGTTACCGGAGCAGAAGTCACTGTGGAAGGGATCGTGGTGCGGGGAGAAGGGTTCGAAAAAGACATAAAGACGGATGAGGTTTTATGCGTTTCTTGTCGCGGGTGTAAGTACGGCACCCCGGTGCTCTATGATACCCTTGTCGGCGAGGAGGTTCGCGCAAGGGAGGAGAACTTTGGCGATATCCGCGCGTTTGAGGCCTTGCCGCCGTCTGAGCGGGAGGCCTATTTTGCGCAGGAGATGGCTAAGTGTATCCGCTGCTACGCCTGCCGCAACGTCTGTCCCTTGTGTTACTGCACGGAGTGCTTCGTGGACAGCAGCCGGCCCCAATGGCTCAGCCGGCGCCCTGCAACAGCCGACAACTTCTTCTTTCACTTAGGTCGCGCCTATCACTTAGCGGGGCGCTGCGTGGACTGCGGTGCCTGTGCCCGCGCTTGTCCGGTCGGCGTGGATTTGATGAAGCTGAACCGCAAGCTGATCAAGGACGCGAAAGATCTCTTCGGTTACGAGGCCGGCCTTGACCCCGGCCAGCCGTCGCTGCTTTCCACCTTCGACCCGAACGATCCTGAAAGGTTTATTCTCGGAGGATAGCGCAGATGATCATCAGGAAAGCTGCTGTTGCAAAATTCCTTGACGGCTTGTTGAAGGAGTACGCGGTTTATATCCCCCGACGGAGGGAAGGATACAGCGAATATACGCCGCTTGACCCCGGGAGCGGGTATTTCTGGCAGGGGTTGAACACGCAGAAACCGCCGAAGGAACTGCTTTTTCCGCATGGCGAAACCCTTTACAGTTACAGACTGAGGTCCGATGGTGTCGAACTGCGCACGCACTTTGATGAGGAAAAAAGAGTTCTGTTCGGCATTCGCCCGTGTGATGCCAAGGGTTTCTGTTACTTAGACCGGGTCTTTACCCGGCAGGATTACCAGGATGTATACTATCAGACGCGCCGCAATAACACGGTGCTGATCGGCTTGGCCTGTTTGGCACCAACCACAACCTGCTTTTGCACCTCGCTCGGCGGGGGGCCGTTCGATACCGAGGGATTAGACCTCCTTTGGGTGGACCTGGGGGAACGGTATGCGGTACGGGTGCTCGCACCGAAGGGAGAGGCGCTGATCAAGGGCCGTCCGGAATTTGTGCCAGCCGGCGAAGCGGACTGGCAGGCCGTCCGGGAACTCGAGGGAGGGGCGCTGGGGAAGATGGCGCCTGTGCTGGACCTTTCGGGACTCAAAAAACGGCTTGACGAGAACTATAGCGATTCTGTTTGGGATCGCGTCTTCGAGAAGTGCATCGGCTGCGCCGCCTGCACCTATCTGTGCCCCACTTGCCACTGCTTTGATCTGAGCTACGAGGTGGAGGGCAGCCAGGGGTTATGCGTCCGGACCTGGGATTCATGCGCCTTCCCGCTGTTTACCCTGCACGCCTCGGGGCATAACCCGCGTCCCACCGGGAAGGAGCGCTTCCGGCAGCGGGTGATGCATAAGTTCCGGTATTTTGTGGAGAACTGGGGTGTAATGTCATGCGTGGGATGCGGACGGTGTATCATCCATTGCCCTGTGAACCTTGATATCCGGGATGTCCTCCGGCAGATTATCGCGGGGGTGAGTGCATGAAAAACCCGTATCTGCCGCTACCGATGCGGATTGAGAAGATCACGGTGGAGACTGGCGACAAGAGCCTGAAGACCTTTTCCCTGGGCTTCGTCCGGGAAGAGGATCAGCGGCGCTTTTCTTTTGTGCCCGGCCAGTTTGCTGAGGTCGGCATCTTCGGGAAGGGCGAAGCCCCCTTCGGTATCGCCTCATCACCCATGGATACAACCAGGGTGGAGTTTACGGTTTATAAGGTCCCCGGCGGCACGGTAACCACCGCCTTGCACGAAGCCTGTGTCGGATACGTCGTGGGCATGCGCGGGCCGTACGGAAACGGGTTTCCGCTGGGGGCGATGCAGGGCTGCGATATCCTGATAATTGGCGGCGGCTTTGCTTTCACCACCTTGCGCTCGCTGGTGAACTACATGCTTCATTCGGATAACCGGGCGCGGTTCGGGCGCATCCAGATTATTTACGGTGCGCGGGAGCCTGGGCTGCTCCTATATAAGGAAGAGCTGGCCGAGTGGCAGCAGCGAAACGACCTTGCGCTGACCCTGACCGTTGACCGGTGCACTCCGGCGGATGGGTGGACAGGCTGCGTGGGCGTGGTGCCAAAGGTTTTACAGGAGGCAAGGCCCCCAGCGGCAAACACTTATACCGTTGTCTGCGGCCCCCCTGTAATGATTCGCTTTACCCTCCCGGTCCTGCAAGAACTCGGGTTTGGGCCCGAGCGGATCCTGCTTTCCTTAGAGATGAAGATGAAGTGCGGCATCGGTGTATGCGGCCGGTGTAATATCGGACACAAATACGTGTGCAAAGACGGGCCCGTTTTCAGTTTAGCCGAGCTTTCCCAACTGCCCTCCGAGTATTGAGGAGAAGCGGCTGATGGTTTACGGAATACGAAAACCTACGTGCAAGATATCAAATCTGAGGACGCTGAAAGAGGCCTGTTTCCTCAATGGCGTATGGGCACAAACCAGGCCTTGGCCGTTTGAAACTTGCTCTTCTTCAGGTTCTTGGTTTCGACCATCTCCACCATCTCTGCGCCGATACCCATCAGCTTGAGTGTGGCGTGACACAACTCGGCTATGCCGCATTGGTTTCTTTCCATTACATCAAGCAGTTGTGGCAGTATTTGCTGTTCAAAGGTCTCATTGTATTTCCGCCACGCGGTCTCCCGGTCAGCCTCCGGGAGGTTTTCTGTGACACCAAGGTATGCATGAATACTGCCCTGGATCACCAGAAAAAGCTGGTGGACAAACTGCTGCGTGAGTTCCTTTGCTGCCTCCATGTGTTAACACCCCCTTGTTGTGTAGTCGCACCTTTCTGCCACTGTAAAATCTGCGCGGGTTTCCATATTTTGATTTTATAATATTATCGACTTTCCGTAAGCGATTCTTGACCTGTTTAGTGCTTTCAGCCGCTTAAACCATTTATCGAATTGGATTAGAAGCAGATTCCGGGAGTGCCTGTCTGCCGCCACTTGCCTGCCAGACAGCAGGAAAAGG
>DTYU01000181.1 GCA_012961725.1 Desulfotomaculum sp. | reverse complement strand
GACCTCACCGTCCTTATAGTGGACGAGCAGTTGATAAAACAACCACTCGAGAGAGGTGAGGTCTCTATGCAGATTGTACAACGGGTTCGGGAGAAGTTCCGGAGGATTGATATGGATCCATCTTTCCTCTGTCAATCGGATTGGGACACCATTTCTGGATTCAGCTACATCCATTTTCTCTCAATCCTATTAGATATTGTGAAGGCATGGCGTATAACGGTTTGCGTGTTTGCGACGTTCGCGGATCGGCGAATCTGGCGAAGCCTTTGTGCAAACACGCCGTTAAGCGGCGTGGCTTCCCATCCTTTACTGTCTTATGCGCGCCAGCGCCGCCGGAGTTGGGTATCTCCCTACGGCAATCAATGCCTGCCGTTCTAAAATACGGTCACTGTCGTTGAAACGCAAAATTCGAGCCGTTGCCTCTCCGATTCCAGTAAGCGGTTCAATAATAGCTCCAGATAGGCGAAAGTGATCTACCCATCGGTCTATCCGTGGGTTGAAGAATCTGATGAATTCGCCAGTCCGCCACAAAACAGACCCGATGTCGCTACCTTTATGGCGGTTACAGAAGACACACGCATACGCCAAGTTGTCCGCCTCCGTAGGACCGCCATGCTTCACGCTGATGATGTGGTCAACCTCACATCCGAAGAACGTGTTTTCCTCATGAACCAAGCAATAATCTGCGCGAGCGGCAACAATACGCCGAAGGTCGTCGCTTATGTAGCTACTCATTGGCAATATACTGGCGCGCACGTGCTTTCGCCAGCCTCATGAGATGTTCGAGTTGCATGTAGTGGTCCAATTCCGCCTTTTCGTCCGGTGAAAGACCAGATGTTTTCTCTCGATAAATCAAGTCGGCAACGCGTTTCTTCACTGCGGCCGAAGGCTGAAAGGCAATGACACTGCTTGGGCTCGTCCCAGCAGCAATGAACTCTATAACTTCTTCGTATGCTCTTATCGCCTTTTCGGATGTAGCCATGAGATTCCTCCTTTCACCATACTTGACAACCTCAAAGCCATGTCGCCTAACGTCTCGCGGACATGCGAAGTCCCGACGACAGTCGGGATTTGGGCGGAGCAGACCGAAGCCGTGTGCCCGCTGTTATCTGTATGGGCCGTGCCGTTCATCCGTCAAACCCCAAAAACTGTCTTAACTTTATCATATATCATGTCCTTTCGTTTTTGCACGAAATTTCTGAAGGTTTCCTTTGGTTAAATTGCGTCTTGCTTCTATGAAGAGTTGTTTAAGTCTTTATGGCAAAATAAAAATACAGATTTCGGCGGTGTAAAAGTGCAGGGTTTGAGTTAAGAAAAAGAGCCTTGCCAGCCGATCCAAAACAAACTAACCTTCTGTTGTGTCAAATGACAGGAGGTAGAAAGGGATGCTGGCAATGGCTCAAATCCAGTATATCAAACACATGAGGGATAAGGAAGACAGAATGATCAGCGAAATAGCCAGGACCGTCAACGTTGACTGGCGCACGGCCAAAAAGTATGCCGACCGGGAAGACTGGAACCTCCTCCAGGGAAAGCGCCGGACAAAGAAACGACCTGTAATGGGGCCGGTTGAAGAAATCATCGACACCTGGCTTTTGGAAGACAGACTTCTGCCTAAGAAACAGCGGCATACGGCCAAAAAGATTTATGACCGCCTGACGGCTGAGCATGGCTTTCTTGGTGGCGAGCGCACCGTACGCGAATACGTAGCCCTGCGTAAGCGGGAGCTCAAGGTCCAAGAGCAGGAACGTTATGCCAAACTCGAGCATCCTGGAGGTGAAGCCCAAGCCGATTTTGCCGCCATCAGAGTGATCGAGGCAGGGAAATTCAAAGAAATCAAGTGCCTGATCCTATCCTTCCCTTATAGCAATGCCGGGTTCCCCTATGCAGTTCCGGCGGAGAACGCGGAGTGTTTGCTGGAGGCACTGAGGCGCCTCTTTGAGCGTATCGGCGGAGTGCCACCGAAGGTATGGTTTGACAACTTGCCTCCGGCCGTACGCAAACTATTAACAGGAGGTGATCGTCAACTAACCGAAACATTTCAGCGGTTTTGTCTGCACTATCGTTTCGAGCCGGTCTTCTGCAACACCGGTCGCGGCAACGAAAAGGGCAACGTCGAAAACAAGGTCGGTTTCACCCGGCGCAACTGGTTTGTTCCTGTTCCCGGATTCGCAGGCTGGGAACAGATCAACGCCGATCTTTGGCAAAGAGCAGAGGAAGACATGCACCGTCCGCACTACGAGAAGCACTGTCAGATAGCCGAGCTCTGGGTCGAAGAAAAAGCCAAGCTTCTGCCGCTGCCGGGGGTGCCCTTCGAAGTGGTCCGGGTTGAGACGGCTACCGTGGACAAATACGCCCGGATCCGGTTTGATGGCGACCATTACGACCTGCCCCGGGGTAACCCGGGTGAGGTGGTGCTCCTCAAAGTCTACTGGGACCGGATTGAAATCCTGAACGGGAGCCTGCAACTCTTAAGTATTTGCGGACGCCCCTACAGTGCTAAAGAAGCTCTCATTGACTGGGTGGCTCATCTCGAGCTTTTTCGCCGGAAGCCGCGGGCACTGGCCTACTCATCCCTTGTCAATCACCTGCCTGCGGCCTTAAAGGAATACTTCCTGAGCCGGGAAGGAAGCCTGCGCCGGCAGCGCATTGAGAGAGCTACCGTTTGCGCAGGGCGCTGGCTGGAACAAAACAGACCGAAAACTCCTTGGTCGGTGGCTCTGAAAGAGGAGTTGAACCGTTCTTTGAAAACGCCATCTCTCCGGAGAGATGAGCCCTTCGCTTTGTCTTGTTGTTATGTTGCTGGTGAACCCCTGAGGCCTATTGGGGCGGCGCCGCAGGGTAGCCTTGACAGACGGGGACCCTGCATGTGGTACAATCGAGCTGGCGATAGGGTACTGCACCGCTGCGTTATGTCCCCGGAGCCGCCCCGTCGGCGGCTAAGCTTTTCTTGCAACTTTGCAACTGCTTCTCCCCGGACCAGGCGGTCATGCT
>DTYU01000180.1 GCA_012961725.1 Desulfotomaculum sp. | reverse complement strand
TTGACAAAAGAAAGGAGCGGATTCTTGCAGCAGTAGTTGAAGACTTTATCAGCACGGCGGAGCCTGTGGGTTCGCGGACCATCGCGCGCAGATACGGGTTCGGCATAAGCCCGGCCACGATTCGCAACGAAATGGCCGACCTCGAGGAGATGGGTTATCTGAAGCAGCCTCACACCTCTGCGGGGCGTATCCCTTCGGAGCGCGGGTACCGGTATTACGTCGACCACCTGATGGAGCCGGAGGAGCCGGACGAAGAAGAGAAAGAGTTAGTCAGGAAGCACATTAGGGTTAAGTCCCGGGAGATCGGTTCGGTTCTCCGGCAAACCGGGTTGATACTCGCACAGCTTACGAAATACGCAACCCTAACGACCTCGCTTTGCGGCGGGAGTGTGTACCGCCACATACAGATCGCTCCCTTCGGCCCCGGGCAGGCGATGGTTCTCGTAATCTTGGCTTCAGGGGAGGTTTTTCACCGGCTGATACCGGTTCCTGAAGGGATTACACCTTATGATTTGGAAAGCATATCTTCGGTACTGAATGCAAAACTCCGCGGATTTACCGTCAAGGATATCAAGTTTACCATACTAAAAGAGATTTACGCGGAGCTCTCGTACTATCACCGCGTTCTGGACCTTGCTTTTGAGCTTATCCAGGAAGCCCTGAGCGTAAAGGAGGAGCGGGTTTACCACGGGGGAATCCACAGCATTTTGAGCCACCCGGAGTTTCAGAACGTGGAACGGCTGCAAACGTTGCTGGGACTGTTGGAGCAGGAGGATTTCCTGTGCGGGCTTCTCGCTTCCGGCAGCGGGCAGGAGGGTATCAGCATCTCTATCGGAACGGAAGTTAAGAATATGGAGATTCTTGAACTGAGCATGGTGAGCACCTGTTACCGGCTCACCGACGACCTGTACGGCGTGCTGGCAGTGCTGGGTCCTACCCGGATGCATTATGCGCGCGTGGCCGGAATGTTGAGGTGCGTTACTGATAGCCTTTTAGAGGAACTTACAAAGGTCTTCGGCAAGTGACCCTTCGGGTTTAGGAGGAAAGTTGGTGAGCTTGAAGCAGCAGGCAACGACAGGTTCAGAGGTCAATGAGCGGCTTGCAGCACTGATCTCCAATACCAACGCCGTGCGGGCTATTGCTGCCGCAGTCGAGGGCACCCTTGGACCCAAGGGGCTGGATACGATGCTGGTTGATCGCTTCGGCGAAGTGGTGATCACCAACGACGGCGTTACCATTCTTACCACGATGGAGGCGGCCCATCCTGCGGCAAAGATGGTGATCAACGTTGCCAAGGCGCAGGAAGAAGAGGTCGGCGACGGTACCACCACGACTACGGTGATGGCCGGAGCGATGGTTGGTACAGGCCTTGAACTGGTGCTTAAAGGGGTGCCGGTAGCGCGGGTGATCGAGGGCCTGCGGCAGGGTGTCAACTTTGCGGTGGAGATTATGCGTCGGGAGGCGGTCCCGCTGGAGGATTTGGATGACCCTCGGTATCGTGCGGTTGCGGTAGTTGCCGGCCGCGGGCACGAAGACATTGCCGATCTTGTGGTTAAGGCGGCCCGGCTGGTTGGCAAAGATGAACTCCTGAAGCCGGCATTCAAGTTGGCTGAAATTGTGGTAGCAGAAGAAGGCGCAGATAATCGGGTTTTTCAGGGGGTAATCATCAGCAAGGAGCGAATGAACCGGCAGATGCCGGAACGGGTCAGCGACGTAAAGGTTCTGGTTGTTGATGACGCCTTTGAGCCGGAGGAGATCGAGGAGGAAGCCCTCGGAACCGATGCGGGCTTCGCCCGCTATCTCGCTTTACAGGAGGAGTTTAAACAAAACATCCGGAAGATCATCGAAATGGGCGTGGGGTTGATCTTGGTCGACCGCGGGGTGGACGCGATCGCCGAGGAGATGCTCACCGATGCCGGCGTTATGGTGGTGCAGCGTGTACTGCAGAAGGAGCTGCGGCGGGCGGCGGAGCACACCGGTGCGCGGATGATAAAACGCACGGGTTTGAAGAAAGAACCGGGGGAACTGGCGCGGTTCTTAGGGACGGCCCGCGAGGTGTATAGCGACGAGCGGCTTGAGCAGGTCTCGATCAGCAGCGGCGGCGGCAAACCGGTTGCAACGATCGTTGTGGGGGCGGCGACCGCTGAGGTGGTGGGTGAGCGGGAGCGAATCGCCAAGGATGCGGCAGCCGCTGTGCAGGCGGCGGCGAGGGGCGGAGTCGTCCCGGGCGGCGGCGCGATCGAAATCGCCGTGGCCCGTGAGGTGGAAAGGATGCGCGGCCGTATCAAGGGGATGGCGGCGTACGGCGTGGACTGCGTGATAGAGGCACTAAAGCGGCCGCTGGCGCAGAT
>DTYU01000179.1 GCA_012961725.1 Desulfotomaculum sp. | reverse complement strand
TTTTGAATTAAGCATCTCCCGTTGCCGGAACTCACTGCGCGAATTCTTCTCAGACGACTCCTTATCCGCCCCCATACCCTCCGACCTCTGACTCCTGATCACGGATTTCTGCTGACGCAATACCATAAACGCAAACCGTGGCAGTACCAGCATCCGCCGCCACCGCCGGGGTTCGTGAATCAACCTGCCGAGCCATTCCAAACCGAGCCGTCGCATCCAGACCGGCGCCCGCCTCACCCGCCCGCTCAAAACATCGAAACTGCCTCCCACGCCTACGGCCACCGGGACACCCAAAAGCGGCTTGTGTTTGTAAATCCACTCCTCCTGTTTGGGTGCACCGAGACCGACAAAAAGGATGTGAGGTTGAGCCGTCCTTATCTTCTCCAGCACCGCCGTTTCTTGTCCGCCGGTAAAATAACCGTGGTACGTACCCGCCACTACCAGCTTCGGGAAAAGGACCGTCAGCCTGGATGCCGCCTTTTCAGCCGCCCCCGGTTTTCCTCCCAAAAGAAAAATGCGCCAGCCTTCGGCCGCGGCTCGTTTACACAACGCCAGCATCAGGTCTATGCCGGTCACCCGCTCCGGCAGCTCAAGCCCGGATACCCGCGCAGCCCAAAGGATGCCGACCCCGTCTGCCGTAACCAAAGAGGCTGCCCGGACAATATCAAGCAAGTGCCTCTCCTGCTGTGCACGGTAGAGGTACTCGGGGTTCAACGTCACCACCTGGTGCGCGCCGCCGCGGGTGACCAGTTCCGCCACCCGGTCCACGGTTTGACTCAGTGTCAGGGGATCGACTGCCGCCCCCAAAAGGTGTATCCTGTCCATCAGCTCATCTTTTCGACAAAAAACTCGGCGGTTCCTTCTCCGCCCCGGGCTGAATCCCGGTGAGCACGGTCCGCTCCCCTCTAAACCGCCAAGACGCCAAGAACGCCATGAATTTGCATATGAAAGAATAGGCCATGCTCTTTGCCTCTTTGCAGAGCGCCGATCTTCATTCTTTGCATTGTGCGGCGGGCCGCACGTGGGACTTTTGTACAGTCTTTACCCTGAGGAAAGCCGCGCGGGTACCGGTAGAGGGTCAACACAACAAGACATCGATCAGCATCCCGGAGAAAAGCAGGAAGAGGTAAGGGCTGGAGAACTTAAAGAGCCGCCAGGCATTCGCCTGGGTAGGTTTGACGTAGATACCGACACTAAGCACCAAGGTTATCGCACCCAAGAGCAGCGCAATACTCCAGTAGACCGGGCCCCAGCTTCCCACGTAGCCGATCCACAGCGACAATGCGACCATCAACAGCACCGTCAGCACAAGACAGTGCAACGCCTTCGCAATATCCGTTACGACTGGCAGCATAGGCACCCGTACCCGGGCGTAATCATCACGGTAAAAGATCGCCAGGCTCCAGATATGATTCGGTATCCAGAGGACAACAAGTCCCGCTATCAGCACCGGCAGGAGATCGATTCGCCCGGTGACCGCAGTCCAGCCGAAAAGCGCCGGCAGGCCGCCGGAGAAACCGCCGAGAACGATATTCCAGGCGCTCTTTCGCTTCAGCCAAAGGCTATAAACGCCAACATAACCCAACATGCCGCCGCAAAGACAGATGCCGGCTACAGGATTTAGTCGCCAGCCGAGCACGAGCGCCGCGAAAAACAGAAACAACCCCCAATATAAGGCTTTCTCCGGGGGATTTATCCGTCCGGAAGGCACCGGCCGCTGGCAGGTCCGGAGCATCGCCGCATCTAAATCCCGGTCAACATAACAACTGACGGCGTTTGCACCCGCACAGGCAAGTGTTACTGCAAGGATCGCCGCAGACACCTGGACCCAGGAAAACGCCGCCTGCTGGAGCGCCACCACTAACGGGACCACCGCGGTAAAAACCAAGAGAAAAACCGAACGCGGCTTTGTTACTTCAACATAAGCCTTAATCCTCTCCCATCTGCCGACTGCCGGCGCTTCCGTTAGAAGGTGCGGCATCCCCTCCGGCAAACCAAACACCCTTTCTGCCCGGTCTTATCTTTTCCTTATCATCCCGCTAATTTACTTGTTTAACATTATAAACGGCAAACAAAGCGTTCGCAAGATTTTAAGGCCTTTAACTTGACCAGCAAAGATGTACTCCTCCAAGAAGAGAACTATGCGTATTGGGTAACACGAGAGAGAGTTATCAGTAAAAATTTTGACTTTTTTAGAATACCGATTGAATCTTCGCGTACCCGGGTATTATAATTGATCTAACGATCTTTTTTTCATGTACTTTTAAGGAGGGGGAAAGAGTGAGTGCCGAAGTAGACGCCCTGATAAAAACCCTGCAGAACAAGCGTGAGGACTGGCAGGCAAGGGCAATTGCCGCAGCAAGGCTGGGGTACTTGGGTGAGGCGAAGGCCGTGGATCCCTTGATCGAAGCGTTAAAGGACGCTGATGCTGACGTCCGCGAAAGGGCAGCTGAGTCCTTGGGAAGATTGGGCGCTGAAAAAGCGGTGGACGGGCTGATCGCGCTGCTAAAAGATCCTTCGGGAGAGGTCAGGTGGCGGGCAGCCAAATCCCTTGGGGAGATCGGTGATGCAAGGGCAGTTGATCCCTTGATCGAGGCTTTGCAGGACGAATACTGGCAGGTTCGTCACTATGCAGCGGTAGGCCTTGGGCAGCTCAAGGATCCCAAAGCGATAAAGATGTTGAGCCGTTCTCTAAAAGATGATTATTGGGCGGTGCGTGCCGTCCAAGCCACCATAGCAAGGGCGCTGATGCAGATGGATCCGGCGCAGGTTACGAAACCCGTTTTAACTGCGCTTTCCGAAAAAGTGTACGATCGCTCTGCTTGAGTGTATCGTGCCCCTGCTCGGCGAAACCGTTTTCCGAAAAAGTATAGCAATCTTGAATTTACAGCAATTACCGGGACAAGCCCGGCAATTGCTGTTTTGTTTAGGAGACTCGGTCTTACATCACCAGGGTTCCTCCAGGCGTCTTGATAAGCTTCAGGATCTTGGCCTCCTCGCCGCTCACGGCATCGATATAGACTAAGAACGTGTTCGGGCCGGTTGAACCCCTAAACTCATACGTAAGCTTTTCTTTTCCGGCATCGGTGGGGATGACTGCCAGGCGCACCCGGTCCACCTCAAGGTGGGGGCTTACGAACGAACGGGCCCGCTCAAGGGACAACGAGGGTTTAAAGGTTCCGCGCCGGTGATGCGCCATCAGGTAACCGGCGGCATCCATTCCGGTGACCCTGCCGTTGTCGAGGGCCACCGTCACCTTCACGAGATCGGGGTAGATGACCGCTCCCTGCTCCTCTCCGGCGAAGTTGAAGATGGCGGTGCCGTTCCTGCAGATGCGATAAGTGAGGCGCATGTCCGCATGACCGAGCCGCTTCAAGTATGCCTCCGCGCGCCTCTGGGCTTCCGCCATATCGATCCGGCGCCCCCCGATATCCCGGTCGACTATGAGCAAGACCGGGTGTCCGCCTTTTCTGCTGATCAGCATAACGGCCTTTTCGTCAGGCCCTGCCCGGCGGCCGGTGACCTGGACCCTGTATGCCGGAATGCGGCCCTTCACCGTCCCGGCGACTCTTGCAGTATAGTTGGTTCCGGGAGCCCGGTCGATTAGGGACAGCGCCCGCTCCCGGGCGGTCGCGGGAGAAATCACCTTTCCCGTAAGCCCGAGCGGCTGCTTCCGTTCTAAGTGATCCGAAAAGGGCCCGTCGTAGATCAGCGTCGGATAGGTCTGCATCTCACGGTTGATTGCCCGGAAGTCGGAATGCGCTCCCGGCAGCGGCATCCTCGCAATGCCCTGTTTTGCTGCAACCACACGCGGTATTTCCCAGAAGCGTGCTCCGTTTGCGGCTATCCGTGCCTCCACCTTGTAAAGCTCCCGGTTTAAAACCGCGGCCTGGTTGTAAAGCTGCTTTAGCCGCTCCCAGTGCTTACGGTCTACGGGGGCACCAGTCCCCGCCCGCCTCAGCAGGGTGTTGGCGTAATCCGCCGCCTGCGTGAGGAACTTCGCCGTCCGTTCTGTATACTGCATCGAGACGGGGAGCTGTCCAAGATTCTCCTGGGCCCTCATCGCCTGCTGCCAGATAGAAGCAAAGACGGCGCTCGACTGCTCACGCCCCCCCACAACCAAGCTCTTTCCCAACAGTACCTCGAGATTCTGGGTTCCTGAAAGCAGGTCGTAGAAAGCACGCTGGTAGCGGTTATTAAGGTCAATTTCCATCGCCCGCTGCAAAGTATACTGGTTGTAACCCCAGGCCGCTATGGCCAGGGCAACCAACCCCGTCAAAAAGATGGTGAGGAACCTGAAGCGCATCTCTCTTCCCCTCCGTCCTGGCCTATTGAAACCCCCTGGTTAGAGGGCGAAAACGTGGCGCCCGATGCGGGCAATTATCGTCCGCGTCCAGATCCATGCCGATACCGGCTTTGCCGGGTTCCAGAAATAAAGCGCCCCGCCCGTCGGGTCCCAACCGGAGAGCGCCAGTTCCGCCGCCCGGATAGCATCCGTGGAAAGCGCCCGCCACACCTCTCCGTTGGCGACCGATTCGAACGCCCCCGGCTGAAAGATAACGCCGGCTATGGTATGCGGAAAGGAAGCGTTGCGCATCCGGTTCAGGATGACCGCTCCCACGGCAACCTTTCCTTCAAAAGGTTCGTCAGCCGCCTCTCCCATAATCACCCGCGCGAGCAGCGTCACCGAATCGCGGTCGGAGACATACCCGCGCGAAACGGCCGGTGCCGCACGTGCAGCGGGAAACCCGAGTGCCGCCCAGGTTTCCGGGCCGACTATCCCATCGACGCGCAGTCCGTTCTTCCACTGGAAGGTACGCACCGCTCTTGCGGTCTCGTTGCCAAAAATCCCGTCTACCGGCCCGCCGTAGTACCCCCACGAGGCCAGGCGCTGCTGCACCTGGGAAACCTGCCAGCCTGTAGTACCCCAGTAGAGCACAGGGTTCTGTGCCGTGGCGCGCGAACCGATCACGAAAAGGAGCAGGCAACCTGTCACCACCATAATGCTTAAGCGGATCCGGCGTGAATTCATATACACCCCTCCCGGCAACCGCTTCTCGTCGTAATTATTCAGGCACCGCCCAGCGCGCAACGATAAGCCGGGTTCCGTCGGTGCAGCCTGAATGGTTGCTTCCCGTCTTAGTTTTACCCTGAAAGGAAGGAATATAAATAAAAAAAGACGGTCTCTTTATACCGTCTTTGGGGCACCTGGGCACAAAAACCCTAAATGTTTCTATACCTGTAAAAAAGCCTGCGGCTCAGGTTGTGCGCCGCACGGATCGGTTCCGGCAGTCTGAACTTAGTACAGAGCGCGTACGCAAGCACCGTAGCCTCATGAATGCCAACCAGGTGGCCTGGCGAAACAAAAACCGGCTTTGCACCAGCCCGTGTCCGTAGGACCGTACCAACCTTCCTCTCCCCGTAAAAAAGGTATGTATAGGCACCCCTTTCCGGCGGGGGCATAATATACTCCCCGACAAGACGGCGCTTGGCTACGCCTATCGCAGGGCGCTCCAGCAGTACGCCTAAGTGGCTGGCGATCCCCAGCCCTCTCGGGTGGGCGATTCCCTGCCCGTCAAAAACCAAAAGGTCAACAGTGGTCTTGATTTCCTGAAGCGCCTTCAGCAACGCCGGCCCTTCCCTGAAAGCAAGCAGGCCCGGAACATATGGAAACTTAGCCGCCACAACCGCCGTCCCCTCTTCTACCACGGCGAATCCCGGTATTCTTAGTACCACCACCGCGGCGAAAAGGAGCACCTTTTCCCGGCAGAAGGAGACGTCGAGCCCGGCAACCGTACGGAGTGATTCCGCTGCAGGTCCGCCGCTCACGACCACCCGGCCCCTTAGCTCCTCCTGCAGCCCCCGGGCAGCGGCAGGCGTTACTTCCCACGAACTCTCAGTCACCTGTCTGCCGGACAGGCAGGCCAGTCGCAACCGCCCCCGCATCCAAGGTTTACCCGTAGAATCTCGAACCATTTTCACTACCGGCGCCTCCTGTCCCACGAGCCCACAGCGACAAGTGAGAAATAAGCGGTTTAAACTACCGCCCGGACCCGGCGGGGACCGCACCCCCGAGTTTCGCCTCCTGTACGCGCCGGTACGAAAGCGCCTTAGCTACGAACACAGGCGCCCATTCCGGCACCGCAAGCGCGTGCAGGTGGCAGTATGAAGCCATTGTGTTCTTATAGACAATCCCGTCCACGCTCCCGTTTATCCCGCAGCCCCGCTTAACCGCATAGCCGAAAACGGTACCGGCGGGCAGACTTGATACCCAAGAGTGGTGGAACTCATGCCCCCTGATCTCTTTTCCCGGACTGAAATAAGGGTTGCCTGCCAACACCTTCAAGCACATGTAACCGTGGCCCCGCGGCTCAGTTCCCATTTCCACGTCGAAGGGAAACGCGCCTACCATCGCATACCTTTTGTTATTGTACAGCAGTGACCGTGCGAGGTAGATGAGCCCCCCGCACTCTGCGTATACGGGCATACCGTCTTCTACCTTTTGGCGTACCGCGTCCCGTAAAGCCGTATTCGCTTGCAGCTCAGCGGCAAAGACCTCGGGGAAGCCGCCGCCGATATAAAGCGCGTCAATCTCAGGGAGCAGATCGGCCAAGGCGTCTATAAACACGAGGCTTGCGCCGGCATCCTCCAGGGCTTCAAAGTTTTCCGGATAATAAAAGCTGAAGGCGCGGTCACGGAAAATGCCCACCCGAACCCGGCCCCTCGCCTGCCCGGCAGCCCTGCAAACCGCCCGCCTCCACGGAAGCGGCGGCGCCGATCGGGCGATCTCCAGTATCGCGTCCAGGTCAATATAGTTTTCGGCGCCTTCACGCGCTGCCTCCGCAGCTTGAAAAAGGCGCTCGTCCTCCCCCGCCGGTATCAGGCCCAAGTGCCGGTCGGGTATCTCCCAGGCCTTGTTTTTGGGCAGCGCACCAACCACAGGTAAGCCACAATACGTTTCCACCGCCGCCCGGAGCATCTTCTCGTGGCGCGGGCGGGCCACATTGTTCAAAATAACCCCGCCTATATTTACCTCTGGGTCAAAATTTTGACACCCCAACACGATTGCTGCAATGCTCCTGGTCATCCGCACCGCATTTACGACCAGCAGGACCGGACTCTCGAGGGCTTTTGCTATCTCGGCAGTGCTGCCGCTTCCCTGCAGGTCGACCCCGTCAAAAAGGCCCATTGCACCTTCGATGACCGCGATCTCCGCACCAGTTGAGCCCTTCCACAGGCAGCTTTGAAGCGCTTCCCTGTCCATGAAAAAGGCGTCAAGGTTGCGGCAGGGCCGCCCTGCCACCTTGCTGAGCCAACTGGGATCGATGAAATCCGGCCCTTTCTTAAAGGGCTGCACCTTGAGGCCCCGGGCTGCAAAAGCGGCCACCAGCCCCGTCGTTACCGTCGTCTTCCCAGAACGACCCTGCGGGGCACCGATTATCACCCGCGGGATATTAAATGACTTCTTCAAAACAGAGTCCCCCCGACCTCCGAGCTATTGTAAGAACCGCGCTTCTAAACATTATTGCCCGAAAAACCCCTTAACCCGGGGAACACACCCCGGGTTAAGGAACGGCTTAACCGACAATGCTTTGCCCTAAACGCAGCCGGTAGGTTTCGGCAGGCCGGCTATTTTGCAAGCACCCTTGGCCGGACCTGTCGGGAAGAGTTCGTAAATCTGCTTCAAGGTAAAGCCCGTATCTTTACACAGCTTCCGGATCATCGGCGCCACACCGGTCCGCAGGTAGTACTCGCGGATCATGTTTACAACCTTCCAGTGGTCTTCGGTCAATGTGGGAACCTCTTCCAAGGGTGCCAATGCCTCGGCGAGTTCCTTGTCCCAAATTTCGGGATCTTGAATGAACCCGTCCTCGTCAACCTCGACCTGTTTTCCTGCCAGCTCGATCATCGCCATCCTGCAAACACCTCCGTAAAAATTAGTGGTTATCGGATTTCATTGGGAAGTCGTGTTAACACCCAAACAAGGGTAGGCCTTTACACGGTACCTGTGACATCACCCCCTATATCTGCCTGTGACCTTTGAAGACCAACGCTGCTCCCAGAAAATCGATTAATCCGTTAACCGGCATAATGGTTTTCCCGTCTTCTGTGGTCAGGTTATGCTCTTTAACCATCGGATAAAACTGCGCCTTGCAGATTGAGCACGGGGTACAGATATGATTCGCTCCCGATGCCCTAACCTGATCCGCCTTTTTTTGGAAGAACTTGATCCGGAGATTATACATCTCCGGGTCGTCGTAGAGAATCGCTGAACCGCCTCCACAGCAGAAGTTCTTCTCTTTAATCGGATACATCTCCCTCACCGCCGGTACGGAATTGTACAGGACATAACGGAAGACATCACCGAGTTGATCCGCCCGTACGTAATTACATGGGTCGTGCAGCGTTACATATGTCCCCACAGGCGCCAGCCGGTTATTCTTCGGGTCGAGTTTCAGCTTGCCCGCTTTAAGTAACGCCACTACCTCCTGGTGAATATTCACCAGCGGTACCTTGGTATAGGTGTAGCCGGGTCCGGCAACGGCATAATCGGTTAGCGTTTCGGTATACATCTTCCATGCCCGCCAGCCGTGCCCGCACTCCCCAAAAACCACCTTCTTAATGCCAAGGTCGGCCACCGACCACCACAACCGCCGTACCAACTCCCGTTGGACCGAGCGCTGGTCCGTGAGGAGGCCAAAGTTCCCGGCCTCAAGCATGTACGAGGAAATGGTCCAGTTTGCGCCGACGTACTCGAAGAACTGCGCTGCACCCTTCAGTGTCTCTGCATTAAGCAGGTAGTCCGCTGACGAAGGTACATAGAGGATATCCGAGTTAGGCTTATCAACCGGGAACTCAATCCGGAAACCGCGCTCTTCCTCCATCTCATCGGTGAGAAACTCGTGTGTATCCACTATTGCGGCCTGCGTCATACCGCCCTGGTTGCCGCGCTCGAAGACCATGGCCGACGCTGCTCCCTGCAGTTCCGGCACAAATCCTAAAGCCCAGAGTATTTCCCGGCCGGCCATAGTGACCTCACACGTATCGATGCCGAACGGGCAGACGTGCCCGCAGCGGCGGCACTCTGAGCATTGGTAGTAGTAACTGTACCATTTTTCGAGCACGTCCATCGTCATCTCTACGGCACCGACCAGTTTTCCGAAAAGACGCCCCTGTACAGTGAAATAGCGTTTGTATACCCGCCGCATTAAATCCGCCCGCGCAGCAGGGATGTTATTAGGATCCTTGGTTCCCAGATACGCATGGCACTGCTCTGCACACACCCCACACTTGACACAACCCTCCATCGCCAAGGTTAGCGAACGCCGGTCTTTTCGGTAATAGTCAAGCCATCTTACCGCCATTGCCGGCTTCTCCTCATCCGGCACCTCGCGGACGTGCAACCGTTTCATCAGGCGATCCACTGCTCTGTTCGGCTGGGAAATCTCTGTCCCATCAGACAAGACCTTCTTTGGCAAGATACTTCACCTCCTTCCGCGACTATAACGTGATCTTGGTGCCAGGCATCCCCATCGGCGGCTGCTGGTAAGGACGGTTGATAATCCACCGGTTCCAAAGGATCCCAAACGGGTGCATGAGCTTCGAGAACGGGAAGATTAGCAGCATTATCTGCACGAACAGAAAGTGCAGAAAGAAAAAGAAGTTATCGGGCAGCGGGTGCGGGTTGAAGGTGAAAAGCCCCGCCATGAAGTGGCGCGCCTCGTCGTAATGCAGGCTGGCGGTTTTCACGAGCCGCATGTAGTCGCCAATGCCGACGATTGCGAGCAGTAAAAGGAGATGCAAATAATCGCTCGTGGCAGAGATAACCCGCACCTTTTCAATCGCAAGACGCCGATAAAGGAGGTAAAGCAAGGCCACAAAAAAGATGATGCCGAATACCGTTCCCAGGAAGTTGGAAGCCGCCTCGCTTTGATGCTCGGTTACCAGCCAGGGGAGCAGGAGGTGGAACTGCATCCCGAGGGTATAGACTCCCAGTACGTGTCCCCCGCCGATGGCGGCAAGCGCCACGTGCATCGGCCAGGCGCCAAACCAGAGGGGCCTATCAAACTTAAATACGTTCCAGAAGCTGACGATCTGCCACACTATCCATAGAACCGCGGCTGGCCACGAGGAGGGAAACGGCGGTATCGTGATGTTAAACTTGATCCGGCCGATCGTCCACCGCCAGACGCGCCAGGTGATGCCCCCGAGCAGGATCGCCACTGTGATGTATGGGAGTACCTTCCCTACAAAAAAGTACAACCCTCAACACCTCCTTAATAACAACACCAGGCCAAGACGATTAGTTAAAACTGTCGGGCGCGAATTAAATCTCCTCGATGGTAATGGCGCCGGTCGGGCAAACCGAGATACAGGTTTCGCAGCCAAGACATGCCGTCTCATCGGTCACCCGCACCTTGTCGCCTACCATCTCGAGAATCCCTGCCGGGCAGGCCTCTACACATTCCCCACAGCCTTCACATTTTTCATCATCGCGTGTAACTTTCCACATCTTCTTCAGTACCCTCCTAAGTCAAAGTAATCGGAATACAGCATCTGAATACCTCCGCGGCCACCTTGGAAACTGTTCAATACTTTGCAAAAGGAATCAGTAGGCCCGGTGGTTTACCCGGCTTTACAAAAATTGCAAGCCGTATGCTGGAAAAACCATCTCCTCCAACCTCTTTCCACAGGTGCAGTCCAAGACCCATTTCCAAGTTGAGCAGGTTCCAAAAAACTTGCCTTTACTGATGATTGGCACAAGGAAAGCACGGGCACTCTTGGGCTGTGTGCGGATCTTCCACCTCCTTCCTCAGAAACTCTGGTAAAGCCGGTTGATTTAAACGGCTAAAGACCACATGGAACATTTCTGCTTCTCTGTGACTATCACAAAAAACCTTTATCTCTTATTCGCGGTGTGTCGGGATATTCCTTCTATTGGTGTCACTTTTTTCTCCAAAAGCAAAAACCGGTTCAGTGTCGGCGCCGGAAATAACGTTCGCGCCCAAGCCTGCCAGCTTCTTTTCAAAATCCTTGTAACCCCGGTAGATGAGTTCGGCCCTGCTTATCTCCGTTTCCCCTTCAGCCATCAAACCGGCGATCACTAAAGCCGCCCCTGCCCGCAGGTCCGGCGCCCGCACCTGGGCGCCAAAAAGGCGGGGTACACCTTCTACTATCGCCACACGGCCCTCGACCTTGATCCTTGCCCCCATCCGGCGCAACTCCGAGGCTACTTGAAAACGATTCTCGTAAATGTTCTCGACGATCACGCTCGTTCCGGGAATGGCGCTGAGGCGGGCCATCACCTGCGATTGCATGTCGGTCGGAAATCCGGGATACGGCATCGTCTTTACGTTTACCGGCCGCAACTCTTGCCGACACTGTACATAGAGGGTGTCTTCCCCCTCGGTGATCTGGGCCCCCATTTCGCGAAGTTTCGCGGTAAGCGGCTGGATATGACGCGGGATGACGCCGTCAATTTGAACCTCGCCGCAGGTTGCAACCGCCGCCACCATGAAGGTTCCGGCTTCAACCCGATCCGGTATTACGCCGTAATGAACGGGACGCGCAAGCTCCTTCACTCCTTCTATCCGAATAACATCCGTTCCGGCGCCAAAAATCCTGGCGCCTAACCCGTTAAGGAAGTTCGCCAGGTCTACAACCTCCGGCTCCTTCGCTGCGTTTTCAATCAAGGTCTGTCCCTCGGCAAGGCAGGCCGCCATCATAATATTCTCCGTGGCACCGACGCTCGGATAGTCTAAGTAGACCTGGGCCCCCCTGAGGCGGCGCGCCCGCGCCCAAACACACCCCTTCTCAAGGTTCAACTGGGCCCCGAGGGCGCTAAGTCCCTTAAAATGCAGGTCCATGGGCCTCGCCCCGATATTGCATCCTCCGGGCAGCGGTATGCGCACCTCCCCGCAACGCGCCAGCATCGGACCGAGAAGGAGATTTGAGGCCCGCAGCTTTTTTACCAGCTCATATGGAGCCTCGCGAACCTCGAGCGCCGGCACGGCTACGGAAAGCAGGTCTTCTCTCCGCCATGACGGGCGTGCGCCCAAGTAGGTTATCACTTGAATGATGTGCTGGACGTCACTGATGTTCGGCACGTTTTCAATAATGATCTTTTCTCCGGCGAGGATTGAACCGCAGAGAATGGCCAGGGCCGCATTTTTGGCGCCGCTCACCCGTACCCGCCCTTTAAGCGGCCGGCCGCCACAAACAACAACCTTTTTCTCCAATCAACATCCTCCGTTCAATAGGGCATATACAAACCGCGACTCAAACTCGGAAACGCCATAACCCATCGTCCGCTCCAAGGCCGAGGCGAAAGAGCAGCCGCGCCCCAGTTCGGCAAGCAGCTCTTTTAGTTTTGCATCACCACCGTGCTCCAACAGGTATCCAACCATTAAATAAGACTGATAGTAAGCCAGGCGCTCGTCCGGCAGCGAATCGAAATCATCCAAAACCGAAAAAGGGTAACAATTGGGAAATCCTGCCGGAGGCTCAAGCCTAAACCCCGTCAGGCGCCGTTCCATCTCCTGTGCCAGGCCCTCAGTCAACCAACGAGGATAGTTTCCGCCCCAATAAACCCCCATCGTCCCCTCGTCTGCGGGCCACCCGAAAACACGGTTCAACTCGCTTTGCTCGCGGTAGAGCACCACCGGCACCCTGCGTTTTAATTTCACACCGAACTCATCCGCGACCACAGGGAAAAAGCGCTCGGCAGTTCGAAGAACCAGTTTTGCCGCCTCCTCTTCCCCCTGCGGATAAAACACAACGCAATGGTCGCCGCCGATCCGCTCCAGCCCCATACACTGGACGGGTACCAGGCTTCTATTAACCTCCCGCACGAATTCGTTGATATGCGTTCTGGTAAAAACGGGAGCTCTTAACATTAAATATGCAAGCAGGACAATTCCTAAGACAACAAGCTGTCCGGTCCAGGGCCGCAAAGCCTTGTGCCTTTGTAAAAACCCGCTCATAAATTACGGGGACACCATACATAATTATTATTCCAAAATTAATTCCTTCTGAAAGTCCTTGAACAAGACCCGCTATACATATTTGATTTACCATTTTAGCTAGCTGTCCATTTCCTGCTTTACCAAGTAGT
>DTYU01000178.1 GCA_012961725.1 Desulfotomaculum sp. | reverse complement strand
GTAACCATCTTCCCCGCTGTTCAACTCTACAGCCGGCAATGAGCCGTCTGAGCTTCCTATCCAAGTAAAGTAGCAATTTACTACACGGGAATCCATCCATTCCCGAGCGTATATACCTCTACCGGTAGAAGCACAAATACGACAATTAAATATATCACAGAAGTCTGCACAGAAAATCTGAATTAAGTCGGAATTATAATCTCCTCCATTTATTTCTAATCCCTCGAGAGTGATGCTTCTAAGATGTGCACCGCCTTCTCCTATTTTCTCGCCTTCTATCTTGATACCAACCACTTCAGCATTCCTCAAAAGCTTCGTTCCCTCACCACCATAGAAATAATGCCACCCTATGCCAGCAAGTTTTACCCCGGAGGGTATATTCAGAGTCGAAGTAAAACGATATGTCCCTCCGGGGAGAAAAACGACTTTTCCATTGTCACTGACAGCATCTATGGCGGCTTGAATAGCAACCGTATCATTATGGTAAACGCTTGCATTACTGACTGTGCTCTCTGCATTATCTTGCAACATAAAGACAGTGTCATCAATCGCAGTAATCTTGGTTACTAAATCAGCCCCTCCCGTCCCTGCGCCAGTGACAAGGATGCCATGCCCGACCTTCCACGTCGCCGCAGATGCTACCGTCAAGGTCTTGCTGCCTGCCTCAATGCTGCCGGTCGTAGTCGTGTCACCGTCGCCGGAAGCGCCGTAGTCTTTGACGTTTACAACGCCGAGTTGCTCCATCGTGGGGACGATTTCCCAGATGGGCGAATCGTAAGTACCGACGTTTTTTAGCACCTTGCTGGTGTCCGTTTCGTAAATATGCTGTCCCGGGTCCGCCTCGGTCGGCCTGGTCGTGCTGGTGCAGTGGACGATTATTTCCTTAGTTCGAGACTTAAGTATTTCAGCCGCTACGCTTAGATTTTCTGAAGCAAGTTCGGCTACCGTCGGCATAAGCATTACCTCCTCAAAACAGTTACGGTTCTTTGAGTCGGCTTCTTGACCCCTTTTTTGGCGGCGGCCCCCAGTTTGATTAAATCCATTTCCAGTTCACGTTTCTTTTCAAGATCACCAATTGCAAAAGAAACGCGAATTGCCACGTCAAGCACAACAAGTTCGTGGAAGTCTTCGGGTAATTCGGATTCTTTAGAAGTATCACTGACGCTAAAGTCATCCGGCCTCGGCTTGCAGTAGATCATCACTTCGGTTTCGCTTTCCGGCGTAGGCCACAGAAACAGTTGCCCGGAAATGATTGTCCAGCCTTTTTGTGCCGCCGTCTCATGCAATGTTTGATAATCATACGTTTCGCCGTCAACGGTGATTTTTACTATGCGGTTCTCCGGGCAGTCGGCAGGCAGGTCATATAAAGCAACGCCGTTGGCCGTTGTAAACATATAAACCGTCTCGGGCAAGGGAAAGTCCTGATAGAACTTCCGCTGGCTCTGGTTGATCCACTTTACCTTCTGAGCCGTAGAAATGCTGTTTTTCACTCTTGTATCAATATCATTGAGAATATCCTGACAGGTCATTGCGTTCTTCCCTCCGGCGCCTTAAAAAACCACGCTTTAAGCGGGCCTTCTTCGTTTTGCCGCTCAACGGCCTGTACTATTCTTGCCGCATTCTCCACCAGTTTCAAGGCCGCATGGCATACCTCATGCACCGTACAGCCGCGCTCTTGTAGTGCCTCTAAGAGTGCCGGAAGAATTTTCTGCTCAAACGCCGTGTTGTATTCTTCCCACGCCTTTTGCCGCCATTCCTCTGGCTGCTCTCGGACAACGCCTTGATAAAGCATCACGCTTCCCTGAATACAGGCAAAAAGGTGCTCATGAAACGTCCGACAGAGTTCCTTGAGGTCCACCATTATCAACTCCTTCTGCCCGGCAAGCCTAACGGCTTACTTGGCCATGTACGGCGCTGAGAAAGTGGCTATCTGCCGGAGCGTAAATCTCATATCCCGGTTTTCCTCCTCCAGCTTCTCCAACTTCCTTTTCAGTGTTTCGACTTCATCCTCAAGTTTTTTTACTTCCTGCTCCAGCTTGTCCGCTTTGGCTTCCGGCGCTTGCGGCTCCGGTGTCGCCAGGAGCGGCCTCAGGTAGCGGTTTACAATTGACGATCCGTAATCCGGGCTTGGCGCCCACTTGCCGCCCAGCGCCTCCACGTTCGGCGCCCTGCCGCAGAGCCAGGTGAAATGCCTCGGGTCAGGCGTGTTCACTTTTGGATAACCGTTCGCACCAGCGTAAAGCGCCAAGTGGTCCAAATGAGCTTGGACGCCTTCCCGCCACGTTTCAAACTGTTGGTGTGCGTCCGGGTCGTTGTTGTTGCCGCCGCTGGTCACCTTCAGCCCGCAAGGGTTGCAGTGCTGCGGCGTGAGTACACCGCCGAAGTGACCAAAACCAGTTTCCTTTGCTGATTGCGCATATGCGACTTCCGGCCTGACGCTTGTTTCCGGCGCAAGGTCCCAATAGAGATCGGCCAACGCAACAAACTGCTCGGTTGCCCCCCGGCTCCGTGCCCATGCTTTTGCCTGCTCTACTGTCGCTTGCACTGGGCCGAGAATCGGAGTGCCTGTAACTATGAAGATTGGTTTTTCCTCTTCCCCTTCCTTATCTGCCAGACCCAAATATTGGAGAATGCCTCTTGCGACCGCTTCCGCCGCCCGCTTGCGAATCCAATCTCTCTTTAAGAGCATCTCTTCACCGGGGTTCGTGATGAAACCGACCTCCGCAAGTGCCGCCGGCATCCTTGTCAAGCGCAGAACGGCGAACATCGCCGTTTTCACGCCCCGGTCGCGGAACCTAAGGGCCTTTATCAATTCGCTCTGAATACTCTTTGCAAGTTCTTTGCCTTTCGCGCTATCAGGGAAATGATATGTCTCGATGCCATTTGCGGCATCGCTGGAGTGCCCGTTGCAATGAATGCTGACGAAAAGTTCCGCGCCAATAGCATTCGCCATTTCCGCACGCTCTGAAAGGGATGGGGCTTCGGCTGATTTGGTGCGGGTAAGAGTTACAGAAATGTTGTGCGCTTTAAGATAGTTAAATACGTGCTTCGCGATGTCCAGCACAACCTCAGCTTCTCTTAGTCCGGTCGGCCCGACAGCGCCGGGATCAGCGCCGCCGTGACCAGGATCGAGGACTACCATCTCAGCCATCCCGATCCCCCTTCGCATTCTCCGCATTTTTCTTGACGCCTGCATACAGCACCCCTGCCGCTATACCCAGGCTGAGGCCGCGCACCGCAACCCCGGTCGCTTCAGGAACAAGCGCATACGCGCTACTGATAATGAGACCGATCGCAAGTGCTATAACAGGTGCAAGGGTTGATTTCAACCATCCCGCCTGCTTGAGCGCTTCCAAGACGCCATAGATGACCACGACAACCGAGATGCCGTTGATCACCAGGTCTTTCAAGCCTTCCGTCATTTTTTCACCTTTCTTTCGATTTCCAGGATCTCAAGACCGGGAACATCAAACGCGCCGCAGACCTTCTCGAACGCCTCCCGCCCCGCCTCCTCCGGCCCGCATGTGAACAGGTCGACTGCTGCGTATCCGAGCTCCGGCCAGGTATGTATTGCAACGTGACTCTCTTTCAGCAAGACCACCGCCGACGCACCGCTTGTGATACCATTTGAGACAGTCGCCGCGGCAAAGTCAAGCGGCGTCATTTGCGCGTCCCGGCAAGCCTTCATCGCAAGCTGCAAAAGCGGCGCGTATTCGACGTAGTTGTGTCGGCAAGACGACAGGTCGGCGATAAAGTGAGTGCCGATTCGCTTCGCCCCATATCGCATCTCCTCTCTTATCCCCTCTTACCTGGTCATGATCCAAGCAATGAGTGCCGCCACGACCCCCAAACCCACCGTGATGCTTGTTGTCTGGGTCCACTTGGTAAGCTCGCAAAGCTTGCGCTCTACTGCGTCCAGGCGGTGGTAGATACTCTCAAAACGCACATCGTTGGCGGCCAGAATTTGCTCCACGTGGCTAATACGGCGCTCGTAGTGTTCTTCGTGGATCATATTCAGTACCTCCTAAATCGTAAAACCGACCATATCCACCTTTAAGAAGAATCGAAAGCTATGGTGCCTGTCACTATGCGCAGCCCGGTCAGGTGCCGGGTGTTTACTTTATCAATCGTAACGGTAGCAGCCATTCAAATCACTCCTCCTGAATCTCTTCTTGGGCTTCTTCCGAATACTCCGGCTGCAGGCTTTTGTGAACACGCATCATGTGCGCCCGCAGGGACCTCTCATTGTTAAACACTCTGTCGCAGCCCGGGAACGGACAGAAAAGCGCGTTTACTGTTACGCTCGGCCGTGATCGAGTGACTTCGTGCAAGGTTGAACCAAAATCCTGGTGCTCACGCAGGTACGATATCACCTGCTCGTCCTGTGTGACCAATTTGCCCCTGTCAAACCTTGCGTACTTGTCGCTTTCGGGTATTTTGTACGTTATTTGCGGGTAAAAACTGGAGAATTCGGCTTCAGACACTCTATCACCCCAAAAAAAGAGTTACAGCGTAAGGGGGGATTCCCCTTACGCTGTAGCGTTCTTGATGACCGCATGGCACTTCTCCAGGCGCAGCTCCAACCCGATTTCGCTCAGGTACTCATCCTCAAAGCCGTCCGTATCCGGATTGTGAATGTTGCGGCGCAAGGTGGTGTCGCGCAAGACGCGGACAAAAATGTGTTGCGGGTCGACGATGAATGAATGGTAAGCGTAGTACTGTTCGAGACATTGCGACGGCGCAATAATAAGCGTGCCGTGCGGTGAAATATATTCTTTTAGGTTCAAGCCGTAGGCCTTCGCGGCCTGGCTGATCTGCAGTTTCTCCTTGCCCCACCCAGCAATGATGGAAACCATCCTGGGACTGGCGACAAGAAGCTTGGTCTTGGAGCCGTATTTAAAAACCGGCTCGCAGACTTCTTTATCGAACTCGTTTTCGGTCAGTGTCCCGCCGGCATCGTAAACGTTGGTCGTGATCCACTTGATCAACCCTCGGGTCATACGCCTCTTGTTGCTTGTGTCGTCCTTGCGCTCACCGAACAAGAATTGACGCTCTATCGCCAGGCGGTGGTCAATGGATTTGTCTCTTGTCAGCCTGGCCCGCTCCTGTTCATTGGTGATCTGCTGTGAAGCCTCAACCGTCCCGGACACGCCAAAAGGCGTTCTCATGATCCCGCAGTAGTTGTAGATCTTGCTCGGCTGCCGCAGTTTCTCAGTCGGTTTACTGGAGTGCTCCTCCATCGCGTTGCCCAGGCACACGAGATCGTCATCGTCGTCGATCACTGCGCCAGCGGTTTCGCCGTAGCCCCGTATAACCGTAATCGTATTGGTGTCGGTATCCACGGCGGTGCAGAACATAACCTCGCCGGTCCTCGCAACCTTGATGATATCCTTCGCCGCAAAGATCGAAGCATCATCAACCACAAGGCTGGTTGCATCAGCCGCATATCCATCCGCGTGGTTGATCTTGGTCCAGTAGCCGTAAGGGTCGGACTCGAACCACTTAAACTCATAGTCGGTCGTCGTCTTCTTGCGGCTTTGAAGCGCGATTACCAGCCATGCGTTTACGTCAGGAAGGTAACGCGCGATTTCCTTCGAAACGTCTATATCTCGGCGTTCGGTATCAATATCAGTGGTCTTAACAGGCATTTAGTACCAACTCCTTCAGTAATCGAAAGGTTTTCTACCCCCGGAGGGTTCCCCGAAAATACGGGTAAGGATGGCCTCCTCGGGGCTTTGTGACTGCTGCTGCCGTGCGGAAACACCGGGAGCAGCCGCGGCCTGTTTGGCCGCAGTCACCTGGCCGCCCACCTGCGCTGCCGCCTGACGGGTTGCCTGGCCCTTCCGGGTCTGCGCTCTGATATATGCGCGGTAAACCCAGTCAGCCCTTCTCCGCCCCTGCTCGTCGAACATGACTTCCGGATTTTGCTCAATTACAGCAGACATCTCACTTTCGAGATCCTTTGCCTCAGGAAACTCCGCAAAGAACTGTTCCACTTCCGAAGCAATCTGCTGGTTGACGATCACCGGAGCAAGGTGCGGCATTATCTGAGACAGCTTTTCCTCCGACTTCCGGTCGGTGATCGTCTCGATAAGGGCCACCAGCTTGTTTGGGTCCTCGTCCACCACGGCGGCGTTTACTGCTTCAAGCACCGCCTTCCGGAAGTCTTCCTGCTGCCGCTTAGTCATATCCGGCGCTGCCTGCCGCTGCAGTTCCTCTAACCGTTGGTGTAGAGCTGCAGCCTCCTGCGCCTTCCGCGTGCTAAAGCCTTCGACTTCCCGGTAAGCCCGCTCAAGTTCCTCCACACTCTTGAATCTGCCGGCGTAGAGCTTGGTGGACTCCGTTTTTGCGGCCTGTTGTTCCTGAGTCTGTGCCCGGACCTGGGCCGCTTCCTGAGTCTGAGTCTGTAACTGGGTCGCTTCCTGAGTCTGTCCTTCGGTTTGGGTCGTTCCCTCGACAGCCTTCTGCGTTCCTTCGGTCGCGGTTCCTGCACCTGCAGCCTCGCCGAAAATGGATTCCGCAAGGTTCCTGTCGTCTTTTTCAGGCATAAATCTCACCTTTCTTTACATTTTTGGTCAAACTCTCGGATGCGCGTACCTGGAAATTCCAGCACGCTCCGGAGAGCCTGTATCTGCCCCTGTAAAAACCCGACTTCCGCCAGGTCGTCAAAGGGCTTGCGCTCTAAATCCATCTGAACCCTAGCCAGCCGGCGGTTTATATAATCCCGCAGAATTGCCCACCCGCCGCTCGCCAGCAGGGCCTGCAGGTCGTGGTATTGATTCTCGGTGATCACCGCTTTGCTTTCCTCCTGTGAGCCCTTGTCGCCGCCGCCGTCAGCTTCGACCCCACCCTTTCGGGGAGTTTCCCAATGTTCGGAGTTTCGTTCAGCCATTCCCGAAACTTGCGCCTGCCGATCTCCCCACGGGCGGCCATCGCGGCAAACTTTCTGAGCTGGGCTTTCGATTTGAACGGCATCAAACCTCGACCCCCTGCACTTTAACAGCGTCCAGCAACTGCTGCACCGAGTCCAGCGCAGCTGAACCCGAAGCGAGCCGTGTACCAGCTGGCGAACCGGAAGGGGCGGGAACAGTTGTTGCCTCTTCCTTGGGCAATAATATCCTCTCGGTGCCGCGAATTCCGTAAGCCTCAAGCACCAGCTTCAGCAATTCGTACTGATCGATGTGCGGGCTGTTTTGCAGCAGGTTCTGCAGCTCCAGAAGCTGGCGGCGGCGCACTTCCTGGTTGTGCATGAAATCAAGCCCGATGGACTTGCGACGATACGTCCGATGCCCGCGCAACTCTTCGGGCGTAACTATCTTCCATTCTTCCTCAACCCGGAAAATGCGCGGGTTGACAATAAACTGCTGATTGTTCATGTCCAGCATTTCCGCTAATCGATCAATGTACTCTTCGAAAAGCATGATGCGTGTTTGGAACTTGATGTCCGCCGCACCGGCCTTGGTAACAGTCTCCGTAGCAGTCTCCCTGCCCGGCGGCTCAACGCCTCGCACGATTGCCGGCGCGCCGACAGTGTTATCCATATCCCCCTTGGTGATAGCTTCATCACGGTATGTGGATTGTGTGATGTCCTGCATAGTGAATTCCCCTACATCGTCCATCGTATCGACATAAATAATTCCATGCGGTCTCGATATGAGCTGACTCTCGTCCACGTCCGCGCTACGGCGGACTTTCCACATCCGGTTCAACACAAAACTGACGTTATCAATCCGCTGGTTGCGGTTAGTATTCAATTCTGCCTGCAAGTGCTCCAACAGTTCCACCACCGAAAAACCGTAAAACTCTGCCGGCTTCGGATCATAGCTTGTCACCACAAGCGGCTTTTTCCCGTGCCAGTAAATGTTTTCGCCGTGGTATACACACTCGTGGCGGTTTACCCATATAGAGTGCTCGTCATCGCTGTAGCGGTGCAGAACCTCAAAGAGATAACCCTTCTTGATGTCCTGCCAGTATCCCTGGCTTGTCTCTGCGGTCAGACCCACCTGACCCGCCTTGTCCATCCGCTGATCCAGGAACGTCGAGCCCGCCGCCGCCAAGGAGTCCCAGTCCCAGGATCCCGCCCCCGGGCCCCACACAGTACCCGCGCCAACTTCTGCAAGCAGGTTCATTTTCTCCTCAAGCTGCCGCTTCGTCAGGTATTCGCGCACAAAGACAAAACGGCAACTGTCTATGTCGGTTCCCCGGGGATCCGGCCAGAAGTCGAAGTAGTCAATATACTTCACCTCATTGTCGTCATACGTCACAACATCTTCCTCGACGATGCCGGGAACCAGCGTTCCATAGCGCTTGTCCCATACCATGCCGTACCGCTTAGTCTTCTTGACCTCGTATTTCCAGCCAACGCTGAGCACGCCGCAGGGCATTACCAGAAAGGCTGTGATCCAATCGTAAAATTGCCTGTATACCCGGCTGCTCCTTAATTGCCGGTCCACAAGGTATGTAGCGTATTTCGCGCTGTCCTCCGCCGTCTCCAGCATCCGCAGATACTCGTCCGGGCTCATGCCCTCCTGAAAATACAATAACGGGTTCGGCATGTACTCTATTATCCGGCCGCTTCCAAACAGCGCTTTTAGGTACCGGGCGCGCAGTGAATCCACAATCTCATACGTCTTGGGTATATGCAGATTCGACCGCCCGGCAAGCTCTCTCAGCAACGGCTCCCGGTAGCCGTTAAACAATTTCCAGTATTTAAGCGCCCGCTCGTCATACTGCTGGCGCCATGCATCGGCATAAAAAAACTGCTGCTGAATTTCGCTTGCGACTTCCCTTGAATTCGGCATTCTTTTTTACCTCTCCGCATAAGCTCTTTTCGCTTTCCGGTACTTCCGCTCCCAAAGGAGGTCGTCCGTCCAGGCGAAACAGTCCCGTGTTTTGCCTATCATCGCGGTTAAAGCCGGACAATAGTCGTAAGCCCTGCCATCTTTGCGCCGGACTTTACGTCTTGCACAAGTAGAACACCGCCGCATAACTCTACGAACCTCCTCAATACCCGGTAATATCGCTTATCACCGGCCTAACCACCCGCGGCTTTTTCGGTCTGTGTTCGTGCAGCCGCGTCGTGGGAGCCTTGCGCTGGCGCGCGATCTCGTAATAGACGTTCGCGTGCGCAAAATGATCAGGGCCGGAGTTCTCCCAAGTCCTGATCACGTTACCGAACTTGTCCACTTTGACAATATTGGTCTTTTGCCCGTCTGCGCCGGCAACGTACAGCGTTTCCCAGTGGCCGCAAAGACACTCCTCGGTGACCCCGGCTTTCCCCTGGCCGACCAACTGCGGCTCGTTCGGCTTGATGTAAACATAAATCTCGCCCTTGTTGTAAACCTCGATAGTATGGTCTATCACTCGCGTCCGGTGCGCCCAGACGACCCCTTCCTTCTCCTGGCGGACCTTCTTGGTCTGCCCGATGTCGGACCACTCGATCATCTCTTCTCGCTCGTCGTCGTAGTCATAAATGCACCGGTAGGCCCGGCCCCGGAAGTGCCTGCAGAACCTGGTGGCTTCCTCGGTGTCTGGAGCGTTGTCGACCACCGCCAGGTTGATCCCCTGTGCGACAAAGTAGGCGTGCAAGCTGTCCCAGTCTGGCAGCGTGAATACTCGGGTGATTCCGTTCTCCGTCCCCTGGACGCAGTGCAGGACCTTGCCGACATCCACTCCGAGAAGCTTCCACCGGCCCTCCGGCGCTTTGTCCGTGCAGCACTGGAGAATAATCGACCGGCTGACCTGGTTTACACTGCCGATAACCGGCAGGCCCAGCCTGAAGTTGTAGAAAAACTCCTGGGTCTCGCTTTCCCTCGCCTCTACCAACTCCGCCGCGGTGATCCACGGAGCCATCAGTTGGTTGATGTGATACCCGCTCCAATACCGCCCTTGAAACTCCGCCACCCATTCGCCAGTCAACCTGTCTTCATGCCGCAATATCTCATGGCACTTCCGACAGACATACTGCCGGCGCTCCTCACATATGTTTGCAAAATAGTCGAGCGGCTGTCGTTCGCCGCACCGCGAACACCTGATGTGCCACTGCTTCTTGTCCGACCGCTGCCAATATATATCAACCCCGACGTTCGGCCGGGAGGGGTTACTGAAGCTCCACTCCCCTTTGTATGACGAGTGTTCTAACCTGCTGCGGTAAGTCTCAAGCTTGGCCTGGTCACTCCGGTCGCGTTCGTCATGAACATTCACATCAGAGCTGATCATAATACCTTTGGACTGTCCCTTGGTCCCCTGCCAAAAAATAAAGGCGTCCCCGACTTGCTTGTTGTAAATCGTGTCGACTTCCCGAACTAAGGCCCGGAGAGCCGGGTTGTTGTTGATCATCGGGTTGATCTTCGAACTCGCAAATAGCCGCACGTCCTCGTCCGTGGGCAACGTATGGATACAGTTAAACTTCCGGTACCAGGCGAGATAAAACTCTTTCAGAACAGCCATCGTCGAAAAACCGATCTGTGCACACTTCATGCAAACCAGCTTCGGCGAGAAATCCCGGTACGGCTGCACCAAAAAAGCGTGTTGCTCGAACTCCAGTGGTTCGCCCTTCTCGTTTTTAAACCTGTTTTGCAGAATCCACTCAATGATGTCGTGACGAACCAGTATTTCATCGAGAAGGCTTAGGAGTTCCAGCTTCGCCGCTCTCGGCAAGCTTTGCAGCTTTCTCGGCGATAAGTTTTTCAAGCTCATCGTCGCTAAGCCCTGCATACTTGTGTGTCACCACACTTTCGATTGGGCCGCCGTCTTTTCCGGTAACCTCATGCCGCTCGGTAAACAACTTCAGGTGTCTGCCCAACAAGTCTAATGCCTTCAGCTTGTCATGCAACTTAACGTGCGTCCTGAGACCGGCGCGGCTGACAGTCTCCGTGATTTCCGCCAGCACCGTCCCGTCAACTTCACTGTCTTCTTTTAACAGAACCCCATCACGCCCGAAATACACGAAGTCCTTGATATCGGCGAATGCGATCTTGGCAAGCTCCTGCAATACTCGGTCGGCTTTCACCTCAAGCCGCTTCGCCCGCTCATCCATCGCCTTTTGTATTGCAGCCTTAACGTGCGGTCTG
>DTYU01000177.1 GCA_012961725.1 Desulfotomaculum sp. | reverse complement strand
TGCTGAGCGGAAAGGCCGCTGGTGTCGATTACTTTGTGCGCCAACCCCCGCAGTTCCTCAAGCCTCGCCCTCTCCTCCTGAATACACTCCAGCAGGTCTCCCCCCAATGGATGCGGCCGGCGCGACTCTTTGAAACGCCGAACCAGCGTCTCGTCTGAAGCCTCCAGGAAAAGGATCTCGTAGGGCATCGACTCCTTGTGGAACTCCGCCAAAACCTCAAAAACCGCGTCAAAAAGCTCGCCGCCTCGCACGTCCACGACCAGGGCGACGCGCTGGATGGGTGCCGCAGCGCTGGCACACAGGTCCGCGAACTTCGGGATTAGTGAGGGCGGAAGGTTGTCCACGCAGAAAAAGCCCATGTCTTCAAGATACCGCAGCGCCTGGGTCTTCCCGGCACCCGAAAGCCCCGTCATAATTACCAATCTGGGAAGCGCCATGCCATATACCTTCCTTGTCAACGCTTAAGGGTCAAGAATTCAGGAGTCAGAATTAAGAATAATGAAGGGCAGTCCGCCGTCTTTCGTCTTCTGAAACTTGAACTTCGAACTCCGAACCTTGAACTTTGAACTACTACCGCTTGGCCAACTCTCCCTTTAATAAGTCTATAACTCTGACCGGCCCGGGGTCAATGCCGTAAAGCAACGCGAGATAGACGCTTGCCCAGTCACCTAAGTAGATGAGCGAGTAAAGCCGCGCAAGCATCCCGTCCCCGGCGGAAGCGACCTCCGTTACTCCGGCCACCCTTCCTGTGATTATCCGGCGGGTGATCTCCATCCGGTATCCAACCCTGGGGTGGTCTCCCCTGTCTCTCAGCATCACCACCCAGAGTTCCCGGAGGAGTTCCTCAGGCTTTTCAAAACCCACGATCTCGTTATGGTTGAGTTCAGGAAAAACATTCCAATAGGCTGGGGCCTTAGCATTCTCATTAATCTGACCTTTCCAGCGCTGGGCCGCCACATCGGTTGTACCGCCTGCACCCCAAATCACCGGAATGCGGCCCTCGAAGTCAAGCGCCAGCCGCTTGGCTGGATTCTTCTCCACCGGCGTGCCCGGTCCATATATATCTGCGTAACCTTCAAGCTCGCGGGTGACCTCGCTAACCTCACCGGCAAGACCGTGCAGCATCCCGAGCCGCTCAAGCACGGCGAGCATCGGTATGAAAAGATAACCCGTAGCCGCCCTTGGAGCAAGACCCACGGGGACCTGGATTACGGGAATGCCGTCTCGATCCGCCAAGCCCTTGAGCTTGCCGCCGGAAGTAAGTGCAACGACGGCACTGCCTTTTTCCAGCGCGTCTTGATAAGCACTCAGGGTTTCTTCGGTGTTCCCCGAATAGCTCACCGCAAAAACGAGCGTGTTGCCATCCACAAAAGCAGGAAGGGTGTAGTCTCGGTTTACAATCACTGGTATAGATAGGCGCTCCTGGGAGTACACCCGGAGTAAGTCACCGCCGATGGCTGAGCCGCCAAGGCCGGTTACCACCACTGCTTTTACGTCTTGAACCTTGGGCAGTGCTACTCCTTGGGTAAGTTCATAGGCCTTCATACATTGCGCACCGAGTCCTGTTAGTGACACAAGAAAATCGGTGCTGTCTATCGCCCTAAGTGATTTCGCGTCGTTCAAATCTACCATTCTTTCCCTCCTTAGACGCCAAGAATCAATAACTTTAGAGTTTGATTCCGGGTCCAGAATCGTCGTTTCAAGACCTTTTCACCGCCAAAAGGCTACGGAATTCTTGACCCTCATTTTCTTCCAACAGCGGAGCTTACCCCTCATCCTTCCGCCTTCATCCTTTCTTTAGTATCCCTGGCGTCTTGACGGTTTGTCTTTGATCCTTCATCCTGCTGCCTTTGACTGCTCATTCCGGCCTCAAGGCA
Source organism: Desulfotomaculum sp. (assembly GCA_012961725.1). Taxonomy (GTDB): domain Bacteria; phylum Bacillota; class Desulfotomaculia; order Desulfotomaculales; family Ammonificaceae; genus DTYU01. The sequence continues at coordinate 1,820 of DTYU01000177.1, read as the reverse complement.
TAGGCCACCGCACCGAGCAGACCCGAGCGTCCGCCGAGGGCGGCGGTTACCAACCGCGCGGCCCCAAACGCACTGGGCAGGGCGCGGCGCCTGACCTCATCCTCCAGAGTTTCCCAAAAAAGCGGGGCGCTTTTCATCATTCCCCCGCCCAAAACAACCATCTCGGGATTGAGCAGGTTTAAAACCGCAGCCACCCCGATCCCGAGCCAGCGGGCGGCGGAATCAAGGAGTCCTTTCGCTTCGGCATCCCCCTGGGCAGCAGCCAAACCCACGGTTCTGGCGGTGACCGCCTCCGGTTTGCCGCCGGCCAAGGACAGCACAGCCCGGCCGGCACCATGAGCAATGAGCCTCCTTGCTTCACGGGCAACCGCCGTTCCGGAGGCAACCGCTTCAAGGCACCCCCGGTTACCGCAATGGCATTCCGGTCCGTCAGGGAAAACGGTGATATGCCCGATCTCACCCGCTCCATAGCTGGCTCCCTGATAGATTTTCCCGCCCATGACCAGCCCCCCGCCGATACCGGTGCTGACGGTAATGTAAACCAGGTCTACAGCGTTCTTCCCCGCCCCGTAAACAAACTCCCCCCAGGCGGCAAGGTTCGCGTCGTTCTCTACGAAAACAGGCACGCCGATAAGCTTTTCTAAGGATGCCTTGAGCGGTGCATTACGCCAGCCCAAGTTGGGTGCCACGTGCACAATTCCGCGCTCGACGTCGAGCGGGCCGGGTGCACCGAGGCCGATGCGCCGCGGTTTGCCTGAAACCCCCGCCAGCCGCTTGGCCTCAGAGACGGTTTCCGCAATCCGTTGGAGCACCCGTTCATAACCCTCTGCCGCCATGGTGGGAACCTTGACTTCCGAGAGCACCTCGCCGTCCAGCGTCGCCAGAGCGGTGTAAATCTTTGTCCCCCCAAGGTCAACACCCACCACAAAATCGCTCACGCCCAACCCCCCTCCCCCAAAACCAGCGTTTCTATCGCCACCGCCACCCCGTCCTCGTCATTCCCAGGAGTTATATGGGCGGCGTGGGCCTTTATTTCAGGGCGGGCGTTGCCCACCGCTACCGCCACGCCGGCAAATCCTAACATCGGGACGTCGTTGTACCCGTCCCCGATGGCCATAACCTCTTCCCGGCTGATCCCGAGCTCCGCCGAGAGGTGCTTGAGCGCCTCCCCTTTAGTGGCCCGCGGTTCCGAGAACTCAAGGAAATACGGCTTTGATTTGCTTACGTGCAGGACGCCATCGTACTGTGACAGAAGTCCCGGCAGAAGCAGGTCGATCTCCTTCTCGGTCGCGATCATCACTATCTTTGTCGGCGGAACCCGCAAGAAGTGAAGCAGGTCTCCCACAATCCGCGGCTTTACCCCCGAAATCCTGGCATACCGCTCGCCTTCCGGTGTTAGACGGGGCATGCAAAGCGTGTCATCAACGTAAACCTGAAGGTGAAAACCGGTGGGAGAAAGGCGTTCGATCACGTCAACCGCCAGCTCAAGCGGCACCGGCCGGTGGTAAAGCTCTCTCCCTGTACGGTGTTCCTTGACAAGCGCCCCCTGGTAAGTGATCAGCGGCGTTTCAAGGGCAAGTTCCCTGGCATAAGGAACAGCGGCGGGGAACATCCGGCCGGTGGCCAGTACTACAGGCACGTTTCGTTCCACTGCTCGGCTCACGGCTTTTTTACCCGCGGTGATATTTCAAGCTTTGAATTGAGGAGCGTATCGTCAAGGTCTACAGCCACAAGCCTGATCCTGCCCAACTTCTCCTCCGGAAAATAAAATTACGGGGACACCATACTAAATTATTAGTCCGAAATTACGGGGACACCAT
>DTYU01000176.1 GCA_012961725.1 Desulfotomaculum sp. | reverse complement strand
GGAGCTGGTTTATAAAGGGGCAGCGGAACGTTACGGCCGCCTCACTCGGGAAGTGCAGGAGAGACTTGCTAAGGAGCTGGAAGTGATCGCCCGGCTTGGATACGCAGACTATTTCCTCGTGGTCTGGGACGTGGTCAATTATGCCCGGTCAAGAGGCATCCGCTGCGCCGGGCGCGGCTCGGCCGGGGCAAGCGCGGTGGCGTACTGCCTTTACCTTACGGAGGTCGATCCCGTCGCCCGGGGCTTGGCCTTCGAGCGTTTCTTGAGCCTCGAACGGGCGGAGAGGCCCGACATCGATGTCGATTTCGATTCCCGCTACCGGGACGAGGTCTCGCAGTACGTTTACCGGAAGTATGGGGAGGAGAGGGTGGCCGCCGTGGCGACCTACTCCACTTACCAGGTCCGCTCTGCGGTGCGGGATCTCGGCAAGGTGTTGGGTTACCAAACGGCGGAGATAGACGCGCTGGCCAAGAGCATGCCCCCTGTCCCGGCGGACCGGGTCTTCGAGGCCTTAGAGTTTTTCCCCGAACTGCGGCGCGGCCCCTGGCGGGAGAAGCGGTACCGGCGCCTCTTCGATTTCTGCGTCCGTGTCGCCGGCCTTCCCCGGTTCCTCGGCACCCACTTAGGAGGGCTGATCGTGAGCAGGGGTCCCGTCACCGAGGTTACGCCGCTCGAGCTCGCCGCTAAGGGGGTTAAGATCGCCCAGTTTGACCGGGACGACGTGGAAGAGCTGTACTTGGTGAAGCTTGATCTCTTATCCCTTAAGGCTTTAAGCGTTTTGGAGGATGCGGCCCAGGCGATCGCCGCCTCACACCCCGGCTTCAGCTACGAAAGACTGCCCCTCGATGACCCGGCGACTTACCGGCTCCTTAACCGGGGCGAGACCGTAGGGGTCTTTCAACTTGAGAGTCCGGCGCAGCGGGCGCTGCAGACAAGGCTGGGCGCCACAAATATCGAAGATATCGTGGCCAGTGTGGCCCTGATCCGGCCGGGCCCCATCAAGGGAAGGATGGTGGAGCCTTTCTTGGCACGCAGACAAGGGCGGGAGCCGGTTACGTATCTTGACCCGAGATTGGCGCCGGTCTTGGCGAAGACTTACGGGGTGGTCCTTTTTCAGGAGCAGGTGATCGCGATAGCCGCCGAGTTGGCCGGCTTTACCCCGGGTGAGGCCGACAGGCTGCGCCGGCTCATGACCCATGCCCGCTCGCACCGGGAGATGCGCTCCCTCGGGGAGGAGTTTATCCGCCGGGCGCTGCAAAGGGGCCTCAGTGAGGAGACGGCCAAGGAGGTTTTCGCCTGCCTCGAAGGCTACGCAAGCTACGGCTTCTGTGAGGCGCACGCCGCGGCTTTTGCCACGACGTCTTACTGGACGGCTTACCTTTCGGCGCACTACCCGGTCTATTTTTACACCGCGCTGCTTAACCACCAGCCCATGGGGTTTTATTCGCCGGCCACGCTGGCCAACGAGGCCCGGTGCCGAGGGATAAGGTTCTTGGCACGGGGTGTGAACAAGAGCGGCGAAAGGTTTACTGTGGAGCACGGCGCGATCCGCATTCCCTTAACGCGGGTGAAGGGAATGAGCCGCTCTGCGCTGAGCACGATCATGCGGGCGCGTTCCGAGGGACCGTTTCGCTCGCTGGCGGACTTTTACGTCCGCACCCGCGCGGAAAAGGATGTCCTTGAAAATCTAATCCTCTGCGGCGCGTTTGACTCCCTCTACGCCAACAGGCGGGAGCTTTTGGCCTGGCTGCCGGAGATCCTCACGCTCTCATCCCGCCAAAGGATGTTAGACTTCGGCCCGCCTGCTAAACTGGCGGACTTTTCGCCTGCGGAGAAGCACGCGCTGGAATACCATATCCTGGGGATGGATATCGACCGGCATTACATGAGCTTCTGGCGGGATGAGCTGCGCCGGCAGGGATACCTCACCAGCCGGCAACTGCGCAGCCTCCGCGGTGGAACTTGGGTAAAGACGGCCGGCCTTCCCGTAAGGCCCCACCGTCCGCCTACCAAAAGCGGCCGGATCGTTGTGTTTTTGTCGCTGGAGGACGAGACGGGGCTCGTTGACCTCACCGTTTTTGAGGACGTTTACCAGCGGTACGGCCACCTCCTCTTCGGTCCGGTGCTTGGGCCCCTGAGGGCGGCAGGTATCCTTGAGCGTAGGGGTGAAGGGGTAAGCGTCACCGTGCGGTGGCTGGGGTGGTTGGACGCGTAAAAGCAGTTATATATAAGGAGTTTTACTGCAAGAACCGGCTGCAGCCCCCACAATCTTTATGAATTACAGGTTATTGCAAAGTAGCTGGAAAACTTTTTATGAACAAGCTTGATTACTACATAAGAGGGTTTATAATTTAGGTGAAGGGAGGTCTTCGCAAAATGATACGGCGGTGGATCGTACCGGTTGCGATATTGGCGTTTATCGCCGGGATATGCTTCGCGGGCGGTTGCCTTCTCGTCCAGGATATGACCCAGAGGGGGAACTATGCCGCAAGCGAGAGCAGCGTCGC
>DTYU01000175.1 GCA_012961725.1 Desulfotomaculum sp. | reverse complement strand
TGGATGTGTTAGCGCGGTTGCGGCGGGGCGAGGCCACGGCGGATGACGTTGACCAGTTGAAGAAGATCTGTGCCGAGGTGTTCGTTACCGCTTTGTGCAAAAACGGGCAGAAGGCGGTGGCAGCCCTGACCCGGCTGCTGCAGGAGCACCAGGAATCTTTCAGGTTGCATGCAGAGGCAAAACGGTGTCCCGAGCGGTCCTGTGGGGGGATGCTGCGCTATCACATAAATCCTGACCGCTGCACCCAGTGCGACAGGTGCCGGGAGGTCTGTCCCGAAGGGGCGATTGTCGGGGATCCGTATCTCCCTTACCGTACGGATAACCGCCCTTACGAAATAATTCTTGAAAAATGCACTCGTTGCGGGGCATGCCTCGATGTTTGTGCGGATAAGGCCATAGAGCTGCTTTAGAAAAAAGGAGGAAGGAAGTTGGCCGATTTAGTCACGTTAACCATCGACGATCGGGAAGTGACTGTGCCCAAAGGCACCACCGTCCTTTACGCAGCAAAAGCGGTAGGAATCGAGATCCCGCACCTCTGTTATTGCCCGGGGCTGAAGGGAACAGGAGCCTGCCGCATCTGTCTCGTTGAAATCGAGAAAGTAAAAGGCCTGGTGGTCTCCTGCATGCGCAAGGTTGCCCCGGAGATGGTCGTCCGTACAAACACCGAACAGATCAGGGAAGCAAGACGGTTTGTGATAGAGCTCTTGCTTTCACGCCACCCCGGGCTTTGTTTAAGCTGCGACAAGAACGGCGAATGCCGGTTGCAGCAGTATGCCTACGAATTAGGGATCGAACGCCCTTCTTTTCCAGTGCGCGATCCCGGGTATGCGGTTGACGACGGCAACCCGTTTATCGTCCGGGACTACAACCTCTGCATCCTGTGCGGGCGGTGCATCAGGGTGTGCCGCCTCCAGGGAGCGGATATCCTGGACTTTATGAAGAGGGGGATTGAAACCAGGGTCTCCACTGCCATGGAGAGGCCGCTTCAGGAGGCGGGATGCGACTTCTGCGGCAGTTGCGTCGGTGTTTGCCCTACAGGGGCGCTTATAGAGAAGGAAAGGCGCGGGAAAGGGCGCGCGTGGGAGTTTGAAAAGGTTAAGAGCCACTGCGGGTACTGCAGCAGCGCCTGCGAACTTTACTTTAACATGAAACAGGGAGAAATAGTTAGGGTGACAACAGGGGCGCCGGCCGACTACCTTTGCGTCCGCGGCAGGTTTGGTTACGGCTACCTGACCAGCGACCAGCGGCTGACGACGCCGCTGGTGCGCAAGGGCGGTAAATTGGTTCCGGCGAGCTGGGAAGAGGCGCTGGAGCTGTCAGCAAGCAGTCTTCAGAAGGTGAGGGAGCGGTACGGGCCGCAAAGTGTGGGCGGGATTGCCGGCGCTTCGGTTACCAATGAGACGGCGTATGCGTTTCAGAAGTTCATCCGGGCCGGGCTGAAAACAAACAACGTGGACAGTGTACTGCGCTTTACCGGACTTAACCTTCTGCGGGAGTGTGAAGTGACTCTCGGGGGGGCAAAGGGCTATGCCTCCTTAGAGGATATTGCGGGCGCGGGTGTGCTTTTGGTGATCGGTGATGTTTGGCGGCGGATTCCCGCCGTTTGGGGGAGGATAAAGCGGGCGGCGGATAAGGGTGCGAAAGTGATCTTCTTGGGCTTTTACAACGGCCGGCCTGCACGGGTGGCAAAGGTCTGGCTGCGGGCGCTTCCCGGCACGGAACACTTAGTGCTCCAGCAACTGGCGCAGGAGGTCTTCAAGCTGACGGGCGGCACCCACGTGGAGAGGCTGCAGGTCGGCAGGTTCGGCACATTCAAAAGGGGTCTCCGCGAGGCCGCAGGCACAGCTACGGGAGCGGCCGCAGCGGAAATTACGGCGGCGGCCGAGCTTTGGGCAGATAAAAAGGCTAAGGGCGTGGTAGTCCTGGCGGCCGACGGGGTGACGGTCCAGACCGGGCGTGCCGCACTCAACCTCTGTCTGTTGACGGGGAGGGTGAGAAACGCGCTGTTTTTGGGGCATTCGCTGGTAAACGCTCAGGGCGTGTGGCGGATGGGTGTTGTTACGGAGACGTTTCCTGATTTTCAAGCGGTGCCGCGGGCGGTCGGCAGATTCTCGAGACTTTGGAAGGCGGAACTCTCGCAGACGCCGGGGCTTACGGCGGATGAAATGCTATCTGAAGACTCGCCTGTTAAAGGGCTGTATATCCTCGGTGAGGACCCGGCGGTTTCTTTCCCGGGCTGCGGCCGGATCGCCCAGCGGCTTAAGAAATTAGATTTTCTTATGGTGCAGGATCTCTTCCTTACGGAAACAGCCCAGATGGCGGACGTTGTCTTGCCGCTTTCCGCGCCTGCAGAAACAGGCGGTGCTTATATAAATGTTGAATGCAAGGTTCGCCAGGCGAGGAAAGCATTACCGGGTAAAACTTTCAGTGCGGTGCAGGTTATCGGGCAGTTGATGTCGAAACTGAACGGCGGTTTGGGAACGGAGAGAGAACTGAGAGACGAGATTCTGACAATAGTACCGAACTATGGGGCAAAATCGAATACCGCCCCGCGCCCGGCATTTCTGCCGGTTGATAGCGCAGAACCGGAAGCGGCGCCAGGAGATTCTTTATGCCTGGTTGCTTTTGCTTCTAAGTTTGCTTTCTATAACAGTTCCTGGAGCCGCTACAGCGGTCTCCAGGAGCTCTGCCCCTACGGCGGGGATTTCGTTGCCGTCTCTTCAACTGACGCGGACCGTCTGGAGTTGGCTGAAGGAACGGCCGTGACGGTGACGACGGCACAGGGCCGGGTGAGTACCTCCCTGCATGTCGACCCGTCGCTTCCGGCGGGGGTGGCGACGATGCCGGCCCATACGGCCAAGACCAATGCATTAGTTAAACCCCAAGCACCCAACGAACCTGTACAGGTGGTCGTGGGTCGTGGGTCATAGGTGGTTGGTTTTCCGGCCAAGAACCGGGCTCTTTTCTGCGCCGTTAGCTTGAAACGGAATCTGAAGCACCAATCACCCACGCCAACCAGATTTGGAGGAGGCAGTCGGTTAGTGAAGGAGAAGCTGTTGACCAGTTGTACCGCGACCCAAAAGATGATCGCCAAGACCACCCGGGAAGGGGTAAAGACGGTTTTTCACCGGGCGCAGGGGAAAAAACCGTGCCCTTACGGGACGGGCGGCACTTGCTGCCGCATCTGCTACATGGGTCCCTGCCGGGTGAGCGACAGCGGCGCAGGGTCTGATACGGGAGTGTGCGGTGCCACGGCGGAAACGGTTGCCGCCAGGAACTTCGGCAGAATGATCGCCGGTGGTGCTGCAGCCCACTCCGACCACGGGCGGGAGACGGCGTTAGTTTTTTTGGCGGCGGCCCGGGGAGAGGCGCCGGGCTTTGAGATCCGGGACGAGGTAAAACTGCGCGCGGTAGCGGCGGAGCTGGGAATTGAAACCGCAGGGAAAAAGAAAAATGAGCTCGCCGAAGAGGTGGGCTTGAAGCTCCTGTCCGAGTTCGGGCAGCAGGAAGGTGAGATCAGCTTCACCCGCCGGGCGCCGGTGAAGCGGCAGGAGGTCTGGCGGCGCCTCGGTATAGTACCAAGGGGTGTCGACCGTGAGGTAGTGGAAATGATGCACCGGACCTCCGTCGGGGTAGATCAGGAATATATCCACCTGATGCTTCACGGGATGCGGACGTCGCTTGCGGACGGCTGGGGTGGATCGATGATCGCGACCGAACTCCAGGATATCCTTTTAGGTACACCGGTTCCCATAAGGGCCAAGGTCAACTTAGGGGTGCTGAAGGCCGACAAGGTAAACATCATCGTGCACGGGCACGAGCCCCTTCTGCCCGAACTGATAGTGGCGGCGTCTCAAGACGAGGAACTGCTCAACCAGGCGAAGGCTGCAGGAGCAGAGGGGATCAACATAGCAGGCATATGCTGCACGGCGAATGAGGTCCTCATGCGCAAGGGAATTCCGGTGGCCGGGAGCATTCTTCAGCAGGAGCTGGCCATCGCCACCGGCGCGGTGGATGCGATGGTGGTTGACGTCCAGTGTATCATGCAGGGGCTGGGTAACGTAGCGCGCTGCTACCGCACCGCGCTGTTTACAACATCATCGCGGGCTAAGATACCCGGTGCCGAGCATCTCGAGTTCAGCCACGAGAATGGCCCGGAAGTGGCCCGCGAGATTATTCGCCGGGCGATTGCAAACTTTCCGAAACGGGGGGCGGTGGAGATCCCGACGGAGGAAGTGGACCTGATTGCCGGTTTCAGCCACGAAACGATAAACTATATGCTCGGCGGGCGGTTCCGCGCCTCTTACCGGCCGCTGAACGATAACATAATCAACGGCCGTATCCGCGGGGTGGCTGCGATAGTAGGGTGTTCCAACCCGCGGGTGCGCTTCGGTGACCTGCAGGCGACCATCGCGCGGGAGCTTATCGCCAATAACGTTCTCGTGCTGACGACCGGCTGCGCCGCGATCAACTGCGCTAAGGAGGGGCTGATGGTACCCGAAGCCGCAGAGATGGCGGGTTCGGGTCTGCGGGAGGTCTGCGAGGCGGTAGGTATGCCGCCGGTACTGCACTGCGGCTCCTGTGTGGATAACAGTCGTCTGCTGATTGCTCTGACCGAGATGGTGAGAGAAGGAGGACTCGGCGATGACATTCCGGATCTGCCCGGTTGCGGTTGTGCGCCGGAGTGGATGAGTGAGAAGGCGATATCTATCGGGCAGTATTTCGTTACGAGCGGCGCTACCGTCGGCTTTGGCGTTGATTTCCCTAGTGCGGGGAGTGAGAGGTTCTCTGAGTACCTGTTTAACGGGATAAGAGAAGCCGTTGGTGCAGTGTGGTTCCACGAACCGGACCCGGTGGCGATGGCGCATGAAATAATCACCCGTATTGATGCCAAACGCAAGGCCTTAGGGATTGACGTGGCTAAGGAACGGGTGCTTTACGATATGGAGATGAGGAGGAAGCTGGAAGTTGTCTAAGATCATTGCTTCTGCTGCTATCCGGGGTGCCCACCAGATCGTTGCGCGGGCGGAGGAGTCCCTGCGCCGGGCGCTTGAAAAGTACGGGTCGGAGGCTCCGGTTGCCTTTCCGAATACGGGTTACTACCTGCCGGTTATTTACGGGATACTGGGCATACCTGTTGAGAAGATCGGCGATCTCCGTCCGGTGTTGGAGGAGGCCAAAAACCTCCTTCCCCCGGTGCCATCCGAACGGTGCTGGCTCCCGTACCTCGGTCCGGCACTCGATGCGGGAATGGCGGCGCTCTTTGCCGACGAGATCATCGAGGCCACCAAGTATCTTGACTCGTCCCCGTATACCATGACCTCGTCGCCTACGCCTGACAACCTTTGGTTGGGTGCGGCGGACGACGTCATCCTGCGGAAGCGGGGCATCGAGTTCGTAGACGGGACGGCACCCGGCTTCGCGGCGATCGTCGGTGCGGCACCCACTAACGAGATTGCCGTAAAGATTGCGCGCGAGCTTCAGGAGAAAAACCTCTATGTCTTCATGTCGGCGGCGACGGACGGAAAGAACATCGCGGAGCAGCTTCAGGAGGAGGGTGTAGAACTCGGCTGGGAGACGCGCCTGGTTCCCTTCGGGAAGGACATAACTGCCACCGTTTTCTCGCTGGGGTTTGCGACACGCGCGGCGCTAAGCTTCGGCGGGGTCAAGCCGGGTGACTTCCGGCGGGTCCTCCTGTATAACAAGAACCGCATCTTCGCTTTCGTCTTAGCCTTAGGTCTGGTAGACGACGAGAAGTACGCGCAGGCGGCGGGCGCAATCAACTTCGGCTTCCCGACGATTGCGGACACGGACATCCCGGAGATTTTACCGACGGGTGTATGTACATACGAGCACGTGGTCTCGAACGTGCCGCACGACAAGATCGTCAGCCGGGCGATCGAGGTCCGCGGCCTAAAGATAACGGTGACCAAGGTGCCCATTCCAGTTGCCTTCGGCCCTGCCTTCGAGGGAGAGACTGTGCGTAAGGGCGATATGCACGCGGAGTTCGGCGGCCAGCGGACACCGGCCTTTGAGCTGGTCCGCATGCGGGCGGCAGAAGATGTCGAAGACGGCAGGATCGAGTTAATCGGCCCGGATATCGATACGATACCGGAAGGCGGGAGACTGCCGCTTGGAATCGTGGTGGACGTTTACGGGCGGAAGATGCAGGAGGATTTCGAGCCGGTGCTCGAGCGCCGGATGCACTATTTCATCAATTACGCCCAGGGGCTCTGGCATATAGGACAGCGGGACATCACCTGGGTCCGGATCTCTAAGTCCGCTTTTAAACAGGGAATCCGCCTGCGGCACTTCGGCGACATACTGTATGCCAAAATGAAATCGGAGTTTGCGAGCATCCTCGACCGGGTACAGGTTACGATATATACGGATGAACAGGCGGTTTTGGAAATGCGCGAGGAAGCCCGGCGTACGTACGCGCGGCGCGACCTGCGGCTAAAGGCGCTTAGCGACGATGCCGTGGATACGTTTTATTCCTGCACCCTCTGCCAGTCCTTTGCGCCGACGCACGTCTGCGTGGTACTGCCGGAGCGGGTCGGGCTCTGCGGGTCGGTGAGCTGGCTTGACGCCAAAGCCGCCTACGAGATCAACCCGCACGGCTGCAACCAGCCCGTTCCCAAAAAAGACGTTATCGACCCGGTGAAAGGACAATGGCGGAGCTGCAACGAATTTATATACCAGAATTCACGCGGCTCAATCGAAGCGGTTAATTTTTACACCATAATGGAGAACCCGCTGACCTCCTGCGGGTGCTTCGAAGCGATTATGGTGGTAATGCCCGAGTGTAATGGTTTCATGATCGTAAACAGGGAGTACTCCGGCATGACCCCTTCAGGGATGACCTTTTCAACCCTGGCAGGCACAATCGGCGGCGGCATCCAGACACCCGGCTTTATGGGTATCGGGAAGGCGTACTTGGCATCGAAGAAGTTCGTGATAGGCGACGGCGGGCTGGCCAGGATCACCTGGATGCCTAAGGAGTTCAAAGAACAGATGCGCCCGATTTTAGAGGAGCGGGCGGAGGAATTGGGTCTTGGAAAGGATTTTGTTGATAAAATAGCGGATGAGACGGTAGGGATAACGGCGGAGGAGATACTGCCCTTCCTTGAAGAAAAAGGTCACCCTGCCCTTACTATGGAACCGTTAATTTAAGGGTGCGGAACTTATCGCCGCGCCCGTCGAAAGAAGTACTATTTTGTTTTGTGAGCAGAAGAGGTGTTGAGATGGCGCTTACCGGGCTGGAAATCTTCAAGATGTTGCCCAAAACAAACTGTAAGGAGTGCGGGCAGCCGACCTGCTTAGCCTTCGCGATGCAATTAGCCGCCGGGAAGACTTCGCTTGACAAGTGTCCCCATGCCAGCGATCAGGCAAAGGAGGCGCTGGGTGCCGCCTCGGCTCCGCCCATCGCCCTGGTTAGGATCGGGGCGGGGGAGCAGGTATTAGAGATCGGAAACGAAACGGTTCTGTTCCGGCACGACAAGCGCTTCGAGCACCCGCCGGGCATCGCCGTCACCGTGAGGGACGACCTTCCGCCGGGAGAAATCGAGGCGCGGGTTGCCGGGATCAACGGGCTGTCTTTCGACCGGGTGGGACAGATGCAGTGTGTGGACCTGGTGGCGGTGGAAAACAGTTCGGGTGATCCGGTAACCTTTGCGGCGGCAGTAAAGACAGTTCGGGGGAAAACAAACCTTGGGCTGGTCCTTATGAGCGAAAACACCGATGCGATGGCGGCGGCGCTTGCTGAGGTAGGCAGCGCCAAACCGCTGATTTATGCCGCTACCTCCGAGAACTATGAAACGATGGCCGCCCTTGCCAAACAGTATGACACCGCCCTAGCGGTGAAAGCGGAAAGTCTCACTGTGCTTGCCGACCTGGTCAACAAGGTGACCGCCATAGGTGTGAAGCAACTGGTCTTAGATACAGGTACGCGGGAGGCAAACCAGGTGCTGGCCGACCAGACGCAGCTCAGGCGCCAGGCCTTGAAACGCTTCCGTCCCTTTGGTTACCCCGGGATAACCTTTGCAACCGATCCAGATCCGGTCCAGCGGGTACTGGATGCAGGGGTCTATATCGCGAAATATGCGGGTATCGTCGTATTGGATACCGCTGACCCGGCCGATATCCTGCCCCTGATAACAATACGGATGAACATTTACACGGACCCGCAGAAGCCTATTGCGGTTGAGCCGAAGGTGTACGAGATAGGGGCGGTTACACCGCAATCGCCGGTCTTCGTGACCACGAACTTTTCGCTCACATACTTCTGCGTGGCGGGGGATGTAGAGGCATCCCGTGTGCCCTCATACATCCTGACGGTGGATACAGACGGGACCTCGGTATTGACCGCCTGGGCGGCAGGGAAGTTTACCCCCGAAAAGATTGCGGCGGCCTTGAGCGACAGCGGGGCCGCCGAGAAGGTAGCGCACCGGAAGGTGATCATTCCCGGCGGGGTGGCGGTTCTGAGTGGAAAGCTCCAGGAGCTTTCAGGCTGGGAGGTCATGGTCGGCCCGCGCGAGTCGGCGGGCATCCCTGCTTTCTTAAAACAGTTTTGGCATTGAACACCTTATATTTGATTGAGGTAGATAATGGCCGAAACTTCGGTATTCTTCCTCCCAGACAACATTGAGGTAAAGATCGCTCTCGGCCAGACACTTGTCCAGGCGGCGGCTGAGGCCGGGATAACGCTTCGCGGGGCCTGCGGCGGGAAAGGAGCCTGCGGGCGCTGCAAGGTCCAGGTCAGCAGCGGTAACGTAACGCTGACCGGGACGAGTAAAATCACCCCAGAGGAGGCGGCAACGGGTTGGGTCCTGGCCTGCCAGGCGGTCCCCGAAGGAGATGTCACTGTCTTTATACCCGAGGCGTCGAGACTGGTTGAGCACCGGGTGCTGCTTGAAGAGCGGCAGGCCGGAGTGCTTGGGATTCTTGCGGAGGAGGCCGTAGAGGTCGCTCCGCTCTTTCACACGGAAGTGCTCAGGCTTTGTGCGCCGACGCTCGCGGACAACACTGATGATTACAGCCGCCTCCTATGGACCCTCAAGCGTGAGCGGGGAATTGAAAAAGTTTGGACAAACCGCCGGGTGCTGAAAGAGTTGCCGCGCGTACTGCGGGAATCGGACTGGCACGTGGCGGTGGATCTGGCCAGGATTGGCGGTTGGAGCGAAATCCAGGGGATAAGGCCAACAGGCAGGGAGGCGGAGGACGCTTATGGGCTCGCCGTAGACATCGGTACCACAACGATTGCAGTGGAATTAGTTGAGCTTACGGCCGGAAAGGTCGCCGGTACTGCGGGGACTTATAACCGCCAGGCCGCCTTTGGCGATGATATCATTTCCAGGATTATCCACGCAATCGAGACCCCTGGGGGTCAGGCCGAGCTTCAAAAAGCGGTGATTGAAACGATAAACGGGCTCATCACCGAGCTGCTGCAGTTTCGGAAGCTGAGCCCGCAAGATGTCCGGGCGGTTGTCTGCGCGGGGAACACAACAATGATTCACCTTTTCCTGGGGCTTGACCCAACCTATATCAGGCTCGAGCCTTATGTACCAGCAGCGAACGTGCCGCCGCCGGTAAAGGCCGCGGAACTCGGGCTTCAGGTGCACCCCGAGGCCTGGGTGCACTGCATGCCCGCTGTATCCAGTTACGTCGGCGGCGACATCACGGCGGGGGTCAAGGTTACCGGGATGAACGATGCGGAATCGCTCGCTTTGTTTTTAGATATCGGTACCAACGGGGAAATGGTCTTAGGAAACCGGGATTGGCTGATGGCCTGTGCCTGTTCGGCAGGGCCGGCCTTCGAGGGAAGCGGAATCGCTTGCGGGATGCGGGCCGCGGACGGGGCGATTGAAGCCGTCCGGGTTTTCCCCGGCGGTTTTGAAGTAGCGTATGAGACGATCGGTAATAAGAAACCCCTCGGCATATGCGGTTCTGGGCTCATTGACATCCTATCCTCGCTTCACGGGGCGGGGGTGATCGACCGGAACGGCAGGTTTGTAAAGGGTAATACGTCCCCGCGGGTGCGCGAGGGAAGGGAAGGATCCGAGTTTGTCGTGGTCTGGGGCAATGAGACTGGGCACGGCGGGGATATAACCGTGACCCAGGCCGATATCCAAAACCTCATGCGCGCCAAAGCCGCGGTTTTTGCCGGGCTGAGGACGCTTATGATCTCCGTCGGCTTAGAGATCGGTGCGGTGGAGCGGGTTTTCATCGCGGGAGGATTCGGGCGTTTTATCAATATCCGGGATGCCATCGCCATCGGCATGCTTCCGGACATTCCGCTTGAGAGTTATACCTACATCGGTAACAGTGCTTTGAAGGGGGCACGACTGGCGCTTATTTCGCGTAAGGCCGGGGAGGAGATCAAAGCGATCGCCGGGCGGATGACGTACGTGGAACTCAGCAGCGGAAACCGCTTTATGGAAGAGTTCATCTCCGCTCTTTTCCTTCCGCACACGGACATGAGCCTCTTTCCCTCGGTAGAGGGGGGTTCCTATGGAAAGGTTCATTCCTGCCATTAACAATGGAAATCGGCGGTGTTTGCCGGAAGCGGCATGTAATCATTCCGGAATAATATAACAATTTAGTATGGTGTCCCCATAATTTTTCCGGAAGGTGATCTGTTGTTTATTGCTATAGCAGGCAAAGGGGGAACGGGCAAGACCACCTTTGCTGCGTTGCTTGTGAAGCATCTGTTAGAGGCGGGGAAACAGCCCATACTTGCCGTTGACGCCGACGCCAACGCCAACCTTTCCCAGGCGCTCGGGATCGACGCGCCCGACTCCATTGCTGAGATCATGCGCGCGGTTTCGGAGGAGCGCGAAGGCATCCCGGCAGGGATGACCAAGGACAGGTATGTGGCCTATAGAATCCACCAGTCGCTTGCCGAAGGCAAGGACGTGGACCTGTTAGTCATGGGCGGGCCGGAGGGGCCGGGGTGTTACTGTTACGTGAATAACCTCTTGCGGGGCTATATCAAGGAGTTGGCCCGGAACTACCGGTATGTGGTGATGGACAATGAAGCGGGGCTCGAACACCTGAGCCGGCGCACAACCCAGAACGTGGAGGTCTTATTTGTTCTTTCCGACCCCACGGTAAAGGGAGTCCGCTCGGCTGGCCGCATCCGTGAGCTTGCGGACAGCCTGAAACTCGGGATAGAGAAAAAGTACCTTGTGATAAACCGGGCCCGGCGGGAAGACATCAAGATACTCGAACCGGAAATAGCCGGGACCAGACTGGAATACGGGGGGATGATTCCCGCCGACCCTGCTGTAGCAGAGTACGACCTTCATTTGCGGCCGCTTGTCTCGCTGCCGCGGGATTCTCCGGCGGTGGTAGCGGCAGGAAAAGTTTTGACCACGGCGAAGGTCTTATGATAGGCGGTCAATTTATTTCAGAAGGTTGAGGTGTGAAGATGCCGGTTACGATTGCGAAAGAGCGGTGGAGCAGCAAGTGCCTGGAAACGGTCTTAGGTACCGGTTCCAAACAGGTGAAGGTGGGGGGAGACTGTACGCTCCCGTTCCTGCATTTCGAGGGGGAGATCCCAAATCCGCCAGTGGCGGCGCTCGAGGTCCTTGACGCACCGCCGCAGGAGTGGCCCGATTTTTTGTCGGCGCTTTATGAGGGGGTGCTCGGCGACCCGGCGGCCTGGGCGAAGAAGTGCGTCGAGTACGGGGCCGACCTTGTGGCACTCCGTCTCACACGGATTCATCCCGATGGAGAAAACGCCTCTCCGGAAGAGGCTGCGCGGGTGGCTGCTTCGGTTGCGGAAGCGGTTGACGTCCCCCTGATCGTGCTCGGCTGCGGGGTGGAGGAAAAGGATGCGGCGGTCCTGCCGGAGGTCGCCAGCGCACTGTCGGGCAAAAACTGCCTCTTAGGATGCGCGACGCAAGAGAACTATAAATCGATCGTGGCAGGCTGCATCGCAAACGGGCACGCCGTTATCGCATCAAGCCCGCTCGATATCAACCTCGCAAAACAGCTAAACATCCTTATCACTGAGATGAATCTCGAACCCGAGCGGATAGTTATCGACCCTTCGATTGGCGCTTTGGGTTACGGCATCGAGTATGCCTACTCGATCATCGAACGGATGCGTACGGGGGCGCTGATGGGGGACAGGATGCTTGCTATGCCGGTGATTCTTTTAGTGGGGCAGGAAGCATGGAAGACGAAGGAGGCAAGAACGCCGGATGCGCCGGATTGGGGCGAACAGAAGAAGAGGGCGATCCTCTGGGAGGTCATGACTGCTACCGGGCTTATTCACGCTGGCGGGCACATTGCGGTGGTAAGACACCCGGAGTCGCTCCGGCATATTAAAGGGCACATCGCGCAGATGATGCAGCCGCAGCGGTATTAGGAGGTAGGGAGAATGATCTTAATCGGCGAGCGGATCAACGGGATGTTTAGGGATATCCGGGAGGCCATTCTAAACCGCGACCCTGAACCGGTTAAGCGGCACGCTATGTTGCAGACAGAGAACGGGGCGCGCTACCTCGACATCAACACCGGACCGACGGTGGCTCCCGAGGATCAGCCGGCGACGATGGAGTGGCTTGTAAAGGTTACGCAGGAAGCGAGCCACCTCCCGTGTTGTATCGATTCGACCAACCCGGAGGCGATCGAGGCAGGTTTAAAAGTGCACAGGGGGAAGGCGATGATCAACTCGACCACGGCGGACCAGTGGAAGATGGACACCTACCTGCCGATGGCGGCCAAGTACGGTGCGGCCATCATCGGACTGGCGATGAACGAGAAGGGGGTGCCCAAGGACGCCAACGACCGCCTCGCGCTGGCCATGGAGATTGTGGCCAACGCCGACGCCCACGGCATCCCTATGGAGGAGCTTTATATCGATCCCTTAGTCTTACCCGCCAACGTCGGACAGGATCACGGGCCAGAGGTCTTGGAAACGATTCGCCAGGTCAAGCTTCTCGCCAGCCCGCCGCCCAAGACGGTTGTAGGGCTTTCCAACATTTCGCAGCGCTGCCCCAACCGGCCGCTCCTCAACCGGACGTTCTTAGTGATGGGGATGGCCTGCGGGCTTGATGCCGCAATCGCGGATGTTGAGGACAATGAGTTAGTGGATATGGCGGCCACGGCCAATATTATCTTAAACAAAGAGATCTATTGCGACTCTTACCTTAAGACTTTCCGCCAGCAGTAACCTGAATTAGTCGTTGCATCCCGGGCTTGCTGTTTAAGGCAGAAGGCTGAAACTGGGGAACCGGAGCCCGAATTCGTAAAGCGAATTCTTCAAGCAGTCTTGCCTCAGACCTCCTGCCTCTGACTTCTGAATGGGGGGTGTATAGATTGAATGAAATTATTGAGAAAAGGGTTCTTGCTCCTGCTATAAAACTGTTCAAGATCCAAAACCCTTTGATAGCTAAGAAAGCAAGGCCCGGACAGTTTGTCATCCTTCGGGTCCACGACAAGGGGGAGCGGATTCCGCTTACCGTAGCTGATTTTGATCCCGAAAAGGGGACGATAACTTTAATATTTCAGGAGGTCGGCAAGACCACGACCTTGCTCGGGCTGTTAGAGGAAGGGGACAGGATACTCGACCTTGTCGGCCCCCTCGGGAAGCCTACGGATCTTGAAAATCTGCAGAGGGTTGTGGTCATCGGGGGCGGACTTGGCACCGCGTTAGTGTTTTCACAGGTCAAGGAGATGCACCGTAACGGTGCCAAGCTGGACGTTATCATCGGTGCAAGAACCGCCGAGCTGATTATTCTTGAAGAAGAGATCAGGCCCTATTGCGAAAAGGTGTTTATCGCTACTGATGACGGCTCGAAGGGACACAAAGGATTTGTAACCGATCTGCTCAAACGGCTTCTTGACGAAGGCAACAGGTACGACCGTGCCATCGCTGTAGGTCCCCTCATTATGATGAAGGTGGTGAGCAACCTTACCAAAGAGTACGGGCTCCCGACGATCGTAAGCATGAACCCGATCATGATAGACGGCACCGGGATGTGTGGTGGGTGCAGGCTCACTGTGGGCGGGGAGACGAAGTTTGCGTGTGTTGACGGGCCGGAGTTTGACGGCCACTTGGTCGATTTCGATGAGGTGATAAAGCGGACGGGGATGTACCGGGAGCAGGAGAAGATCGCCATGGATTTGCTCCGGGCGAGCCTGAGGGGGGAGTACAGTGGCTGAGCACAAGCGTAAGCCCAATCTGGCAAAGGAAAAGGTCCCCATGCCCGAGCAGGAGCCCGGGGCCCGGGCCAGGAACTTTGACGAGGTGGCGCTGGGTTACACGCCCGAACAGGCGGTGGAAGAGGCGAAGCGCTGCCTGCGGTGCAAGGAGCCCCGCTGCATCGACGGCTGCCCGGTCAACGTCCAGATACCCGATTTCATCCGACTAATTGAGGAAGGCAGTTTCCTCGAGGCCTACAAAAAGATACTGGAAACCAACAGCCTCCCGGCGATCTGCGGCAGGGTCTGCCCGCAGGAGAACCAGTGCGAGAAGCACTGCCTCAGGGGAGAGAAGGGCGAGCCGGTAGCCATCGGCAGGCTGGAGCGTTTTGCGGCGGATTATGCCGCATCCGTGTCCGACAACGGCCCGGGGCATGCTCGGCATGAGCCGATAAAGGGCAGGGTAGCCGTGATCGGCTCGGGCCCGGCGGGGGTCACCTGCGCCGGCGACCTTGCAAAGATGGGGTACGCGGTGACCATATTTGAGGCGTTTCACACCCCCGGCGGGGTACTGGTCTATGGGATACCGGAGTTCAGGCTCCCGAAAGGCGTCGTTCAGAGAGAGATCAACAACGTCAAAAAGTTAGGCGTGGAGATCCGGACCAACATGGTGGTCGGGAAAGTAACGGACATTGACGAGCTGTTTGAGCAGGGCTATGCCGCGGTCTTTATCGGCACGGGGGCAGGCCTGCCAGTCTTTATGCGGCTGCCTGGGGAGAACCTAAACGGCGTTATGTCGGCGAACGAGTTTCTGACCAGGGTGAACCTTATGAAAGCGTACAGGTTTCCGGAGTATGATACCCCGGTCAAGGTCGGCCGGCGGGTCGCCGTCGTCGGCGGTGGAAACGTTGCCATGGACGCCGCCCGTTCGGCGCTGAGGCTTGGCGCCGAAAAGGTGTATATCGTCTACCGGCGGTCCGAGGAGGAGATGCCCGCCAGGCTTGAAGAGATCCATCACGCCAAAGAGGAAGGTATCGAATTCAAGCTCCTGACCAGCCCCGTGCGGATACTCGGGGACGATGCCGGGTGGGTAAAGGGCATGGAATGCGTCGAGATGGAATTAGGCGAACCGGATGCCTCGGGGAGAAGGCGGCCGGTAGTGAAGCACGGGTCTGAACACGTGATCGATGTCGAGACGGTGATAATCGCCATCGGCACCACGCCCAACCCCCTTATAGCAAGGACCACAGAGGGGCTGGAACTGACTAATTTCGGCGGTATAGTGGCGGATGAAGCCACGGGGCGGACCAGCCGGCCGGGTGTCTTTGCCGGAGGGGATATCGTTACCGGCTCCGCGACGGTGATCCAGGCGATGGGTGCGGGCAAAAAGGCCGCCAGGGCGATAGACGAATACGTTTCCAGCAAGCGGTGAGCCTGAATAGATTCGCAGCGGAGGTGCGATTGCGTTTAACGTTTGGTTGCTCTTGGCTTGGATGTTGCTTTTCGAGACTGCTTCAGCTATAATGATAACGTAACGGTAAGGTGCCAGGGTTTGACCCTGGTTCTCTTTTTGACGGGGTTTCTTGGGCTGTATCTGGATAAAATCTTAAAGGAGTTTGAGAAAAACGTGCCGAATACGTCATTTGCCTTTAAAGTCTGATAATTTGAAGTTTAATAATAAAATAGCGAAACAGGAGGACGCGAATGCGGGCTACGGCGGAACGCTTGGAGAACAGCACGGTGCTTTTGGAGGTCGAGGTGGAAGCGGCACGGTTTGCGCGGGCGGTGGAGCACGCCTACCGGAGGCTGGTAAAGGATGTGGTCTTGCCGGGTTTCCGGAAAGGGCGGGTTCCGCGGGTTATCCTTGAACGATACATGGGCAAGGATAAACTTTACGAAGAAGCCGCGACGATGATTATGGAGGAAGTCTACCCGGAAGCGGTAAAAGATACGGGGATCGAGCCGGTCTCGCGGCCGGAGGTGGAAATCGTCCAGGCCGAGGAAGGGAAACCGATGGTCTTTAAGGCGAAAGTGGAGGTTAAACCGGAGGTTGAACTCGGCCGGTATAAGGGCATAGAGGTCCGGCGCCAGGTCAAGGAGGTTTCTCCGGAGGATATTGAAGCCGAGCTTGAAGCTTTGCGTAACCGCTATGCCCGGCTTGCGACGATAGAAGAGGGGAATGTGAACCGGGGCGACATTATAAAAGTAGATTATAAGGGGATGGTTGAGGGCAAACCTTTTACGGACGGCACGGTAAGGGGCAGGGAGATCGAGGTCGGTTTCGGCTACCTGCTTCCGGAGGTGGACGAGGGGCTCGTCGGTATGCGCCCCGGGGAAACAAAGGAGATAAAGGTTAGCTTTCCCGCAGAGCACCAGGATAAGAATCTGGCGGGCAGGGAGGGAATAGTCACGATTACCGTCCGGGAGATCCGCCGCAAAGAGCTGATGCCGCTGGGGGATGATTTTGCCAAAGAGGTCAGTGAGTTTGATACGCTTGAGGAATTGAAGGCGGATATCGAGAATAGATTGAGAAAAGCAGCGGCGGCCGAGGCGGATATCGCCGTTCGCCAGCAAGTGGTGGAGAAGGCGGTTGAAAACGCAAAGGTTGAGCTCCCCCAGTCAATGGTAGGCGGCCAGGCGGAAGAGATGATGGAAGATATGAAAAATACCGCCGAAGCACGCGGGGTTGCCCAGGACCGGCTTTTTGAGGTTTTGAACGCCACTCCTGAAGAGATGCAGGAGCAGATGCGGCGGGATGCAGAACGTAATATCAAGACGAGGCTGGTGCTCGATGCGGTCGCAAAGTCTGAGGGCTTAACAGTCGGCGAAGAGGAGATAAAGAGCGAGGTCGAAAAGATCGCCCGGCTTTACCGGCAGGAGCCGGAGGAGTTGCGGAAGGCTTTCGAAGAAAGCGGCAGGATTGAGGTGATTAAAGAGAAGCTGCTGCGTGATAAGGCGATTCAGTTCTTGGTCGACAGTGCCATAATTGAAGAGGAATCACGGGCAGACGATCTCTTGCAGGAAAAAGAAGAAGCGGCGGAGATACGCACTGAAGGCGCGTTCGGGGAAGAGCAAGCGGTGCCGGAAGCGGATGCGGAAACCGCGACCGCTCAGAAAAAGAAAAGAAAATCTTAAAGATACCCCTTTTGAAAGTGAAATTTAGGGTTTATGATAAAGAGAGGAGTGAAGTTTAAGTTGTCAACGCTTGTACCTATTGTTGTTGAACAAACGAGCCGCGGCGAGCGGGCCTACGATATTTACTCGCGCTTGCTGAAGGACAGGATAATTTTTATCGGTGGTCCGGTTGATGATACCATAGCGAACCTGGTGATCGCCCAGCTCCTTTTCCTTGAGGCGGAGGATCCCGAAAAGGATATCCACCTCTACATTAATTCGCCGGGCGGGGTGGTGACGGCGGGAATGGCGGTTTATGACACGATGCAGTACATTCGTCCCGACGTTTCCACAATCTGCATAGGACAGGCGGCAAGCCTGGGGGCTTTCTTGTTGGCCGCCGGAGCAAAGGGGAAGCGGTTCGCCCTACCCTATGCGCGGATAATGATCCATCAGCCGCTGGGCGGTGTTCAAGGGCAGGCAACCGAGGTGGAAATCCACGCCAGGGAGATCCTGAGGTCAAGAGAGGTATTGAACGAACTCTTGTCCAAGCATACGGGGCAGCCGGTCGAAAGGGTGGCCCGGGATACAGAGAGGGATTTCTTCATGTCGGCACAGCAGGCGAAGGAGTACGGGATTTTGGATGAGGTAATCACAGTCCGCAAGAAGTCGGCGAAGTAAGCGAGGTGTATATTTATGTTTAATACCGATAAGGGACACCTGAAGTGCTCATTCTGCGGCAAGCATCAGGATCAGGTAAAGAAGCTTGTGGCCGGCCCCGGTGTTTACATCTGCGACGAATGCATAGAGCTTTGCAACGAGATCATCGAAGAAGAACTCGGCGAGGACTTAGGTGCGGAGTTGCGTGACGTACCTACACCAAAAGAGATTAAGGCATTCCTCGATCAATACGTGATCGGGCAGGAACACGCCAAGAAAATCCTCTCGGTGGCGGTTTACAACCACTATAAACGGGTGAACCTTGGCGGCAAGATTGAGGAGGTTGAGCTGCAGAAGAGCAATATCGTGATGCTCGGACCTACGGGCTGCGGGAAGACGCTTTTAGCTCAGACCCTGGCCCGGATGCTTAACGTTCCGTTTGCGATTGCCGATGCCACCTCGCTTACAGAGGCCGGTTATGTCGGCGAAGACGTGGAAAACATCCTGCTGAAGCTGATCCAGGCGGCCGATTACGACGTCGAGAAGGCTGAAAAGGGCATTGTCTACATAGACGAGATAGATAAAATCGCCCGCAAATCCGAAAATCCTTCAATTACCCGGGATGTTTCAGGTGAAGGGGTACAGCAGGCGCTCCTGAAGATACTCGAGGGGACTGTCGCGAGCGTGCCGCCGCAAGGCGGGCGCAAGCACCCGCACCAGGAGTTTATCCAGCTCGATACGACCAACATCCTGTTCATCTGCGGCGGGGCCTTCGAAGGGGTAAGCAAGATTATCCAGGAGCGGATCGGCAAGAAGACGATGGGGTTCGGGGCGGAGCTTGTTGTTCAAAAAGAGCAGAACGTCGGTCAGATATTGCGGCACATCCTGCCGCAGGATCTATTGAAGTACGGGCTTATTCCCGAGTTCGTGGGCCGGTTGCCGGTCATTGTGACTTTGGAACCGCTGACGGGTGACGACCTGATCCGGATTCTCACCGAACCGCGGAACGCCCTTGTACGCCAGTACGAGAAGCTGTTTGAGATCGACGGCGTAACCCTTGAGTTTCAGTACGAAGCGCTGAAGGCCATTGCTCAAGAGGCCATCCGGCGCAACACGGGCGCGCGCGGGTTGCGCGCGATCCTTGAAGAGATAATGCTCAACGTGATGTACGAGATTCCGTCGCGTGGCGATGTGACGAAGTGCGTTATTTCGCGGGAAACGGTGACGAAACACGAACAGCCGCTGATCGTTACGGTGGACCGGAAGAAAAAGAAAGAGAGCGTTGTTTAGCCGGCTGGGGCTTAGGTAGGCCCGGCACCGAGACTACTGCGTGCCGGGCCTTAACTTTTTGGTGACGGGAATGGAAGCGGTTCTTGGGGATGCCTTCTGTCCGCGGAATTTGTCAAGCAGTGTCCCGAACGCAAAAAAGTGTTGAAGCAAGGGCATGTTATAGCTAACGAAGCTGGTTTATACCGAAAAATATTAGCGCCACTCCCGCGAG
>DTYU01000174.1 GCA_012961725.1 Desulfotomaculum sp. | reverse complement strand
TCCGGCAACACTATCCCTCCCAAAATAAATTACGGGGACACCATACTAAATTATTTTTTGGTTATCGGCTTGCCCCGCCTGATATCCCCTTTAATTTTTGGCTTCCGACTTCCTGCCTCTGACCTCTGAAATCCACCGGCCTTCAAAGACCGCTACAGCCGGGCCGGTCATATACACATGGTCGTCCTCGGCCCAGAATATTGAGAGATCCCCACCCGGAAGCCGTACCAAAACCCGGCGACCGGTCAAGCCGTTTAGAAAGCCGGCGACCGCCGCCGCGCAGGCGCCCGTACCGCAGGCCAACGTTTCGCCTGCACCCCGCTCCCAGACCCGCACCTGTGTGCTATCTGGACTCAGTACCTGGACGAACTCGACGTTCGTCCGGCGGGGGAATGCGGGATGGTTTTCGATCACCGGCCCCACCACCGGGAGATTTATGGCGGATACGTCCGTGACGAATACGACACAGTGAGGATTTCCGAAGGAAACAGCGGTTATCCGGTAGGCCTCACCTGCAACGTCGAGCGGCTCGTTTATCACCCTGCCGGGCGGCCCTTGCATCGGGATGCGCTCTCGCTCGAGCACCGGCCTTCCCATATCTACCTCGACCTCCTTGACCAGGCCAGCTTCCACAAAAAGGCGGGGTGAAAGCACTCCTGCACCCGTTTCCATACGGAACTCCGTCCGTTCTACCATTCCGGACTCGAAGGCGTACTTGGCCACGCAGCGGATGGCGTTTCCGCACATCTCCGCCTCGGAACCGTCCGGGTTGAAAATACGCATTTGCAGGTCTGCGCTTTCCGCAGGGAGGATGAAGACCAGTCCGTCGGCGCCGACCCCGAAATGCCGGTCACATATCCGCCGTGCGAGCTCCCCAGGGTCCGGACCGATACTCTCTCCCACCGTAATCACGAAGTCATTTCCCAACCCGTGCATCTTGATAAACTGCATAGCGACTCCCTTGAAACTATTCTTCGCCCCGCGCACACAGCACCAATTCAAGCACGATTTGTGCCGTCGTCACAATATCCGTGACAGCAATCTGTTCATCCGTGGTATGTACATTTTCCATCCCCGTTGACAGATTTACCGTTGGAATCCCGCGGGCGTTTAATACATTGGCGTCGCTTCCCCCGCCGCTTTGGTTCAGTACCGCCTCTATACCGCGGCGGCGCATCGCCCTTCGCACAAGTTCAATGACCGGTGCTTCCTTCTGGAAACCGAAACCCTCATAAAGGAGATCGACCTTGATCTCCGCCCGCGCCTTTGCCTTCCGCGCGGTTTCCTCAATAGTCCGGCAGATCCGGTCTGTGTTCTCCGCCCGCCGCTTGTTCGCTAAGCTCCGGACCTCTCCTTCAAGGTAAACGCAATCGGGAACAATGTTTGTGGCCTTACCACCGCTGATAATCCCTATGTTAGCCGTAGTCTCCGGGTCGATCCGGCCCAGCTTCATGGCCGCTATCGCCTGCGCCGCCACATAAATCGCGTTAATGCCCTTCTCCGGGTCGACCCCTGCATGTGCCGCCTTTCCGTAAATGGTGGCGGTGATTTTATCCTGAGACGGTGCCCGTACCACGACCCCCCCGGGCGGCCCTGTAGAATCTAAAACGAAGCCGAAATCGGCCTTCACTGACGGGGCAAGTCTCTTCGCGCCTAAAAGGCCGGTTTCTTCGCAGATGGTAAAGGCGACTGTAATCTCACCGTGCTCTATTTTTTGTTCGCAAATAGTACGCAGCGCTTCCATAATCGCTGCGATTCCCGCCTTGTCATCCGCTGCCAAGATTGTTTCTCCCCGGGAGCGCACCACCCCGTCCTCTCCCACCACCGGCTTGATCCCTTCTCCCGGCTCCACGGTATCCATATGGGCGCAAAATAGAAGATGCGGCCCGTCTGCTGTTGCGGCCAGACGGGCAACGATATTGCCGGCGGCGAGCGCCCCGGTTCCCCCGGCATCGTCTTCCACCACCTGAAGCCCGAGGGACCCCAGCCGCTTCTTCAAAAGATCACAAACCTTACGCTCCCGGCCCGAGACGCTGTCTATCTGGACCAACTCCAAGAACTCGCTGAGTAAACGGTCCCTATTAACCAAAGGAACTGCCCCTTTCCGCGCTATTCTGAACCCCGGCCGTTACACTTCACGGTTCATGGTTCACGGTTCACTGTTCGAGGTTCACGGTTGAACGGACCCTATGCCCGGTCCCCACAGCCCTAACTTAGAACTTATCCGACTCGCGATGCGTGCGCCCGCCTCAAGCGCCCGCTCATTTGCCGGAATAAGGCTGTGCCTGTGCGGCGGCAGCACCTTCTGCAGTGCCTCGGCCGCGCTTCTTAACGAGGCCGCACCGGTGATTGCCAGAAATGCGCCGAGCATCACGTTTGTCGCTACGCGCACGCTGCCGAGCCTTTCCGCCTCTTCGTTCGCCTTCACCGCCAGAACACGCACATCCGTACGCAAAACCTCACGGTCGATAAGAGAGGCGTTATACAGGACCAGGCCTCCCGGAACCACATCCCCCTCGAACCTGTCAAGCGACGGCCGGTTCATCGCGATAAGCGTTGTCGGCTCTGCCACGAGCGGCGAGCTTATGGGTAGATCGGATACGGTTACGCCGCAGTTTGCCGTCCCGCCGCGCATTTCCGGCCCATAAGAGGGAACCCAGGCGACATGGAGACCTTCCGCCATCGCCGCGTAGGCCAAGAGCATTCCTGAGGACAAGATGCCTTGTCCGCCGAAGCCAGCAAAAAGGACCTCTTCTAACATTGCTCTTCTTCCTCCGGGACCTTGAATTCACCAAGCGGGAATACCGGAATCATCTTCTCCTCCAACCAGCGCATGGCTTCCGGCGGGCTAAGCCCCCAGTTTGTCGGGCAGGTGGAGAGAACCTCCACCAGAGCAAACCCCAGGCCCTGAAGCTGGATTTCGAACGCACGCCGCACAGCTCTTTTTGCACGCAGGATGTTCTTAGGACTGCTTACGGCCACGCGCGCAATGTAGGCGGGACCTTCGACGGCCGCCAGCATCTCCGCAACCCTTAACGGAAAACCGGCATCCGCCACCCGGCGCCCGAACGGGGTCGTGGTCGTCTTTTGCCCCAAAAGGGTGGTAGGCGCCATCTGGCCCCCCGTCATACCGAAGACCGCGTTGTTTACAAATATCACGGTGATATTCTCTCCTCGTGAGGCCGCATGGATGATCTCAGCGGTACCGATGGCCGCCAGGTCGCCGTCGCCCTGATAGGTAAAGACCACCCTGTCCGGCAGCACCCTTTTCACCCCGGTGGCCACCGCCGGTGCGCGCCCGTGTGCCGCCTGGATCATGTCACAGTTAAAGTAATCATACGCAAAGACGGCGCACCCGACCGGGCAAATCCCGACCGCAAGCCCCAATACCCCCAACTCGACCAGCGCTTCGGCCACCAGCCGGTGGATGATTCCGTGCGTGCAACCCGGGCAGTAGTGAAAGGGCTTGTCTGTGAGTCCTTCAGTCCGCCGCCGTGAAACGGCCACTACTCTATCACCTCCCAGATCTCCTTTGCCGCCCCGGTAACCTCGGCAACGCTTGTCAGCACACCGCCGGTGCGGCCGTAAAAATGCACCGGCCGCTGGCCGCAAAGCGCCAGCCGGACATCCTCCACCATCTGCCCGGCGTTCATCTCCACAACCAAGAAGGCCTTGGCCCTTTCTGCCGCTTGGGTCACCGGGATATCCGGGAAGGGGTACAGGGTGATCGGTCTGATGAGCCCTGCGGGAATGCCTGCGGCCCTTAGCTTGTCGACCGCCGCCTTTGCGATTCTGGCCACCATCCCGAAGGCAAGCAGCACCAGTGCTGCATCGTCCAGCCGGTACTCTTCCCAGCGCTTCTCTTCTTTCGCCATTTGACTGTACTTCGCTTGCAAGCGCAGGTTCACCTTTTCAAGCTCTTCCGGCTGAATGTACAGAGAGTTGACTATGTTCCGGGTGTTGCGCCCGGCGGTGCCGGTAGTGGCCCATGCCTTCGCGGGCAATACCAGATCCGGCATCGGCCCTAATTCAACCGGTTCCATCATCTGCCCGAGAACGCCGTCACCGACCACCATCGTCGGATTCCGGTACTTGTCAGCCAACTCAAAGGCCACAGCCATCAAATCAATGATCTCCTGAACCGAAGAAGGTGCCAGTACCAAAAGCCTATAATCGCCGTGCCCTCCCCCTTTGACTACCTGGAAATAGTCGGACTGTGACGGAGCGATGTTCCCAAGCCCCGGTCCGCCCCGCATGATATTCACTATCACGGCAGGCAGTTCCGCCCCTGCAATGTAAGAAATCCCTTCCTGCATCAGGCTGATCCCGGGGCTGGAGGAAGCGGTCATCACCCGCGCACCGGCCGCCGCTGCCCCGTAAACCATGTTGATGGCGGCCACCTCGCTCTCCGCCTGGAGATAAACGCCGCCCACCTCGGGCATGCGACGGGCCAAGTAATGCGGCAACTCGCTTTGCGGTGTTATCGGGTAGCCGAAAAAGAAACGGCAGCCTGCCCGGACGGCACCTTCGCCGAACGCCGCGTTGCCTTCCATCAAGACCTTATCCATTACTGTTTTCCTCCCGTGAAACCGTGACCACTAAATCCGGGCAAACCAAAAAGCAGAATCCGCAGCCCGTACATTTGCTCCCGTCGGTGAGGACCGCGGGATGAAGGCCAAGGGAGTTGACCTCCTGAGAAAGGACGATTATCTTCTTAGGGCAGGCAGTGATACAAAGCTCACAACCTTTGCAGCGCTCCTTATCAAAGAAAACTTTGGCCACAGAACACACTCCCAAAATATCCCTTCGGCAGTCCAGGGGATGGACCGCCAGGCGTCACCCACAAGAAGAGGATGCAACCGCCTGACGGGCAATGTTCAGGGCTGCCGCTGTCTTTCCGCTGCCAAGAGCGCCTTGAGGAATATCTCAGCCCATCTCTTTGTCTTCCCGAGAACCATTTTTTCAGTACCGATGATTACGCTTTCTGTCTTTCTGTATAATTTACAGAAATCCTGTTACAGAAATCCTGCCCGTACGTTCATCTGCGCAATGCCGGCGGTTTCGAAAACTGCTCGTTTAGCAGCGGTTTTTCAGCCTGAGGGCACTCAGTTTCGCTGAGTTCCTCCTCCGCGGCCGAGGCGGTCGAGGAAGTCAAGTACGCGGTTATGGGCAATGATCCTGGTCAACGAGTACCTCTCCGTCAGCAAGTGCAGGAAGAGTAGCGCTAACAATACACCCAACTTGGCTTCAGACCCGAGCGTCCAGGAAACCGTAAGCCCGATAACCGCACCTAAGGTATTCGCGCCGGCATCGCCCATCATTGCCCGGGCCTGTAAATCAACCGGCAGAAACGCGAGCAGCGCACCCGCTGTTGCGCCCAGAAGCATAATTTCGGGGCTTCCCCACACCGCTGCCGTAAGGAGAATCGCGGTCAGGAGAAAGACTTTTCCGGCACGGCCCGGACGGAGATCGAACAGGTTGATTGCGTTCACCCACAGCGCCACCAGTGCGGCGTTCAGCAAACCGTCGTAGAGACCGCCTCCAGGAAGAAATATGACCAGGCTGCTTATCCCAATGGCTATGGCCTTTAACGCACCGGTAGTGATTTCACCCCGGAACAACCGCCCGAAATGACCCTTCAGTCCCGAAACGCTACGGGACCCCCAGACGTCGTCCATAATCCCCACCAGGGTGCTCACCGCCGTGAGGAACAAGAAAGGCAGCAGCCTTTCGCCGT
>DTYU01000173.1 GCA_012961725.1 Desulfotomaculum sp. | reverse complement strand
CAACCGCCAAGACCACCAGAAATTACGAAATTACGGGGACACCATACTAAATTATTATCATTCCGGCAGGCCCCCCAGGCTAGACAAGGCCTGATGGGGCCATTTTCCGCAAACACTTTCTGTTCTCATCATCATTGTATTCACTTTCGAGATTTTGCACTTCGCTATTCAATTTTCATCGGGCGAGCAATGGCTACATGCGGCGGCCGCGACCCCACCCCGGGCCGTCTGACGGACTCAACTGCGGCAAGGAACCGTGATTGTATGCTGCAATGGCATCCTTTACCA
The DNA here is from genome assembly GCA_012961725.1 of Desulfotomaculum sp. Taxonomy (GTDB): domain Bacteria; phylum Bacillota; class Desulfotomaculia; order Desulfotomaculales; family Ammonificaceae; genus DTYU01. The sequence goes on along the minus strand of DTYU01000173.1, from coordinate 1,329 downwards.
ACGCACCGTTGCCCCCGTAGCATTTTATACCGGCTTTATCCAAGACCTGATAGGCATTCGGGCCGATTCTGCCGCTGATTACGATACCGACTTTCTGTCCGATAACAGCCTGTGCAGCCTGGATGCCGGCACCGCCGCCCGCCGCACCGCCGGGATTGGGAACGCTGACATAGCTTTTTGAGTCGCTGTCGTAAATTACAAAGTAGGCGCAACGGCCGAAATGCGTTTCGAAGGGCGCATCCGGTCCCTTCTCGGAAGCAGAGACTGCAATCCTCACCTATTTCCCTCCTTAGTTTCTTTCTATGTAATTTTAGATTACTTTATGGACATATGTCAATAACTAACCCCGGTTTTTGTACGAACTGCCGGCGAACGCGGAAACCATGGGGGCAACAGGGCATGGAGCGCGATAACGGAACCGGGACATTGCCAGAAAAAGAAAAGGCGCTGGCGCCCGATTTTTTAGCGGGACTCACTGGTACCTATTTTTTTCGGCTCGCCAGCTCACCAAAGACCTCCCGCACGTCGATCCCTTCCGCAGTGAGGAGAACCATCAGATGATACATGACATCGGCTGACTCCTTGATCACCTCGTCTCGTTTCCGGTTTTTTGCCGCTATTAAGACCTCAGTTGACTCCTCGCCTAACTTTTGCAGGATTGTATCAAGCCCTTTGTCAAACAAGTAACTGGTATACGCCCCCGGAACCCGGTTGCGCTTCCGGTCAAGGATTATTTCGTAGACCTCTTCGAGGATCGTACTCCCGCAGATGTAGACCGGTTTGGTCTCTTTGGGCCGCGGTCGCGCCTCGGACGACGGTCTGCCGTCTCCGTAAGCCTCTGCCGGGTTAAAGACAAGCTCGCCCACCAGACCGACACGGCCATCTGGCTCGATCCGGTAATGGAAGCAGCTTTTGTAACCCTCGTGACAGGCCGCCCCGTGCTGACGGACCTTGACCAGCAGGGTGTCGGCGTCGCAATCAAAGTAGACCTCGTCAACCTCCTGGATATTTCCGGAGGTCTCCCCTTTATGCCAGAGTTCCTGGCGGCTCCGGCTGAAAAACCAGGTCTGCCCGCTGCTGAAGGTCTTCGTCACCGCTTCACGGTTCATGTAAGCCATCATCAGGACCTCGTTTGTCCTGCTGTCCTGGATGATTACCGGAATCAGGCCATCGGTGTTGAACTTAAAACGGTCGAGATTGAAGCGCAAAGGCCTCCCCCCTTTTTAGAATACAGCCACAATCGATGATATCCAACGCTTCGCCTGTCTAATATTTCGCCCGTCAAGGCCGTTTCTTTAAAAGACTCCCTTTAGCACTGCGTTAAGTACT
>DTYU01000172.1 GCA_012961725.1 Desulfotomaculum sp. | reverse complement strand
GACAGCAGGGGTTTCCCGGGCTGGAGTAAGGAGGGATGAGGGATGAAGGCAGAAAGACAAAACCACCAAGACGCTAAGAGCACAAAGGAAAAAAATCAGCTAAGCAGATTGCAAGATAATCGTGAAAGATCATACATTTATTTTACATTTTTCACTTTGCAATGAGCGCGAGCGTTTAGTCAGGTCCTAGGGGGGTAGATGCCTTGTCTTTCGTGCACCTGCATGTGCATACGGAGTACAGCCTCCTCGACGGTGCGGCCAGGATTAAAGAGGTGGTGCGGCGGGCAAAGGATTTAGGGATGCCTGCCCTTGCCATCACCGACCACGGGGTGATGTACGGGGTGGCTGATTTCTACCGGGAATGCACGGCGAAAGGGATAAAACCGCTTTTGGGCTGCGAGGTCTACGTTGCGCCCAGGACGATGGCCGACCGCACCCCGAAGGTTGACGATAACCTGCACCACCTCGTACTCCTTGCCGAGGACGATACCGGTTACCGCAACCTGATGGAAATAGTTTCCCGGGGCTTCACCGAGGGATTTTACTACAAGCCCCGGGTGGACAGGCTGCTGCTCGACCGTTTAAGCCGGGGCTTGATCGCTTTGAGCGGCTGCACGGCCGGCGAGGTCGCGGTGCGTCTGCTGCGAGGCGAGTTTGAAAAGGCGCGGCAGGCTGCCGGAACGTACCGCGAGATTTTCGGGCCAGAGAATTTCTTTTTGGAGCTGCAGGACCACGGCCTGGAGGAGCAGCAGCGCATAAACCCCGGCCTGATCAGGCTCTCCCAAGAACTCGGCATTCCAACGGTTGCAACAAACGACGTGCATTACGTGAACCAGGAGGATGCCGCGATCCAGGATATCCTCCTTTGCATCCAAACGGGCAAAACGGTCAACGATCCCAACAGGTTGCGTTTTCACTCCAATCAGTTGTACCTGAAGACCGCGGCAGAGATGGCAATGGTTTTTCGGGAAATTCCGGATGCCCTGACGCGCACTGTAGAAATTGCGGAACGTTGTCGGGTCGCGCTCACCTTTGGGAAGTACCACCTCCCGGATTACCCGGTCCCCGAAGGGCATTCGCCCGCGAGCTACCTCCGGGAACTGTGCCATGCGGGATTAAGGCGGCGATATGGGGAGCCGACCCAGGAGCAGTTCGACCGGCTGGAGTTTGAGCTGCGCGTAATAGAGGAGATGGACTATCCCTCTTACTTTCTCATCGTGTGGGACCTGATCAGGTTTGCCCGGGAAAACGGAGTATTGGTAGGGCCGGGGCGGGGCTCGGCGGCCGGGAGCATCGTGGCGTACTGCCTCGGAATAACCAGTATCGACCCGCTGAGATACGGGCTTCTTTTCGAACGGTTCTTGAATCCTGAGCGGGTCTCTCTGCCGGATATCGATACGGATTTTTGCTACGAGCTGCGGGGAAAGGTGATCGATTATGTCTTTGAGCGCTACGGGGCGGACCGGGTGGCGCAGATAGCCACTTTCGGCACGCTGGCGGCGAAGGCGGCCATAAGGGACGTGGGCCGGGCGCTCGGCCTGCCTTACGGCGACGTTGACAGGGTTGCACGCCTTGTGCCTGGAGACCCGGGAATGACGGTGGCGAAGGCCTTAGAGGCTTCCCCCGATCTCCGCGAGCTTTCCGAGGGCGATCCTACGGTCAAGAGACTGCTTGAGATCGCGGCCCGGCTGGAGGGGATTCCACGCCACGCCTCCACCCACGCTGCGGGAATCGTTATTGCGCCCGAGCCGCTCACCCGTTTTTTGCCGTTGCACCGTATCGCCGACGGTACGGTCGCCACCCAGTTTGCCAAGGAGGCGGTGGAGGATCTCGGCCTCCTGAAGATGGATCTCCTCGGCTTGCGTACCCTGACGGTTATCGGCGACACCCTGAAATTGGTGAAAGAACGGTTAAACGTCGAGCTCGACCCCGACAGACTGCCGCTCGACGACCCCGCTACGTACCGCCTCCTCTGCCTCGGCGAGACGGTCGGCGTGTTCCAGCTTGAATCGGGCGGGATGAGAAGCCTCCTCCGGGAGTTGAAGCCGAGTGTCTTTGAAGACCTGATCGCGCTCGTTGCCCTCTACCGGCCGGGTCCGCTTGGAAGCGGGATGGTGGAGGACTTTATCCGGCGCAAACACGGAGAGACAAAGGTTCGGTACCCCCATCACGCCCTTGAGCCGATCCTCAAAGAAACGTACGGTGTGATCCTGTACCAGGAGCAGGTCATGCGGATTGCGAGCACCCTCGCCGGGTTCAGCTTAGGGGAGGCCGATCTGTTGCGCAGGGCCATGGGCAAGAAGAAACCGGAGATATTGGGCAAGCTCAGGACACGGTTCATAGAGGGAGCGGCGGCTAACGGCGTCCGTGCAGATGTTGCAGGCGAGATCTTTGACCTGATGGAATACTTCGCCGGTTACGGTTTTAATAAAAGCCATTCCGCAGCGTACGCCATGGTCGCCTATGCCACTGCTTACTTAAAGGCGAACTACCCCGCTGAGTACATGGCCGCCCTGCTTACCTCCGCCAAAGACAACAGCGACAAGGTGGGGGTCTACGTTGAGGAATGCAGGCGTTTGGGGATCGGGGTACTTCCCCCAGACGTGAATGAAAGCGGCCGCGACTTTACCGTGGTCGAAAACGGTATCCGGTTCGGGCTGTCAGCGGTAAAGAACGTAGGCGAGGGCGCGGTCGAAGCGATTATCGCCGGTCGAAAAGAAGGCGGTCTTTTCCGCGATTTCGGGGATTTCTGCGCGCGGATGAATCCCCGCGTGATCAACCGCCGGGTGCTGGAAAGCCTGGTGCGGGCCGGGGCGTTTGCCTCGCTCGGTCATTCGAGGAAGCAGTTGTTGAACGTTCTGGACGAGGGGCTGGAGCTTGCGCAGCGGTGGGTGAGGGAGAAGGAGTCGTGCCAGCTCAGCCTCTTTGGGGATCTTGACGGGTATCAGATCAAAATGGACCCGGCGCTTGGGGAGTTCTCCCAGCAAGACCTCCTGTCTATGGAAAAGGACCTCTTAGGGCTTTACATTAGCGGGCATCCTTTGGCCGGATACCGGGACATGCTCCGGGCGCTCACCAATGTTCAGGCTGCCGAACTGCCCGAGGCTGAGCCGGACACCCAGCTTCGGGCCGGGGGGCTGATCACGGGGGTGAGGCGGCTGAGAACCCGCAAGGGAGAGCAGATGGCGGTGGTTCAGCTTGAGGACTTGACCGGGACTATCGAAGTGGTCGTTTTTCCGCGGGTATACCGGGAGTGCCGGAACCTCCTGCGGCCCGAAGCGGTGATCCTTGTAAGCGGCAAGAAGATGAAAGGAGAGAAAGCGCGTTTAGCGGCCGACGAGATTACGGCGGTAAACGGTGAGGGGGCCGAACTCTATCTGCGCCTTCCCGAGGCAGGAGAAGAGTTTGTCAGGCGCCTCAAGGAGGTTCTCAGCCGGTATCGTGGATCATGCCCCGTTTACCTTCGCTACCCGGGAGAGAGCATCGTCCGCAAAGCGCCGGAAGGGTACTGGGTCGATGTTGCTTCCCCGGTAACCTCGGCTCTTCAGGAGTTGGTCGGTCCGAAGAATGTCCGGGTCCTCTGGCAGCGCTCCTGAACCCCGGTCACGGCCTCGCCGGTTTCTTCGAAAGCGGCCGGCAGGGCCTGTTCAGCCTGCGGGGAGGTTTGAATGCCCCGCGACGGGAAACTTGCCCTTTGGTTCCGGATGTGCTATCATACTTGCCAGAAGACAGGAGGCAGCCATATGCCAGGCTACGAATGGATTACTGCCGATTACGTCGTGATAAAAGCGATGGAAAACGGCGTGACGATTATGGGGCTGACGCGCGGCAGGGATACCAAGTTTCATCATACCGAGAAATTGGATAAGGGCGAAGTAATGATCGCCCAGTTTACAGAGCACACTTCGGCGATCAAGGTACGGGGGAAGGCCGAGATTCTCACAAAGCACGGACGAATCCTTACCGAATGAGCGGCGCCCATGAAAGAAGAACTATTTTGCAAGGGGGATATCACGGCGGTTCACCCTCGCCGCCGTGAATGAAAATATGGCCCCATAAGCATGTTGCTTAGATGTCGTAATAGAACATAGATGGAACGCGGTGAAAAGCGAGCAAATTCAGAGGTCAGAGGCCAGAAGTCGGAGGTCAGAAAAACAAAAAAACCACCAGGTTCCGACCTCTAACATCCTGCATCTGATTTCCGATATTGGCCGGAGCGTATATGGACATACGTGAGGAGCCGGACCCAGCCGGCTGACGAAGCTGTGCGAAGCTTATCGCCGCGCCCTGCGATAGAACTACTATTTCCAGGGGGGACCCTTGTGTGGACCGTGGTCTATGTAGCCCCCAGTCAAAAAGAGGCTGAGAAAATCAGGGATTTGCTTGTCAGGGAAGGCTTGTTAGTTAAGCTGCACACGGTTGGTGCCGGGGGCAACGAAAACCAGGCCTACGAGGTCCTGGTGCCGGGGGCCGAGGTCGAGGAGGCACTTGAGCTGTTAGGCTCGTACTGACCTTTGCGGCAGGCAGGGGTGGAAGGGAGAGGGTTTCTTGGTCTTAGACCTTTTCAAGAAACCGAAATACGTTACCGTACACCGGGATGAAAAGAAGGAGATTCCGGAAGGGCTATGGGTTAAGTGCCCGCAATGCGGGGAGATTCTTTACAATAAAGATATCGCCAAAAATCTTAAAGTCTGCCGGAAATGCGAGTACCATTTCCGCCTTAGTGCCGCGGAAAGGTTGAGTTTCACCCTTGATGACGGCAGCTTCGTGGAAGACGACGCAAACCTGGTGGCAGATAACCCCTTGGACTTCCCGGGTTACCCCGAGAAGCTGACTGAAGCCCGGCAGACAACCGGGTTGAGCGAAGCCATGGTAAGCGGAGAGGGCAGCATCTTGGGATGCAGGATTGTCATCTGTGTGATGGATCCCCGCTTCATTATGGCGAGCATGGGAGCCGCAGTCGGCGAAAAATTCGTGCGGGCGGTGGAAAAGGCGGTTGAGAGGCGTTTGCCGCTCGTTGTTTTTGTGGCGTCCGGCGGTGCCAGAATGCAGGAGGGAATGGTCGCGCTGGTGCAGATGGCCAAGACCGCGGCAGCGGTAAAACTGCTTGACGACGCCGGATTGCTTTATGTTTCGGTGCTGACCGACCCAACCACCGGCGGCGTGAGCGCCAGCTTTGCCATGTTAGGGGACATCATCTTAGCCGAACCCGGAGCGCTTATTGGCTTCACGGGTCCGCGGGTGATCGAGCAGACCATTAGACAGAAGCTTCCGGACGGCTTTCAAAGGGCGGAGTTTCTCCAGCAGCACGGAATGATCGACCTCGTCGTACCGCGGAGTAGGATGCGTGAGACCCTGGCGCGCATTCTTATGCTGCACGGGTGTGAAAGTGAAAACGTTTCGAATTCATGAGTCCTTCCTGAGCATACCCTCTTGGAAGTTGGAAGCCGGAGGTTGGAGGTTAGATTATGAGACAGGGATTCGCGCGAAGCCGAATTCCTTTCATGGGTCTGACTTCTGACTTCCTGCCTCTAACCCCCAAACTGGCCAGCAAATGAAATAGTGAAGGGAGGGAAAGATCTTGCCGACAGTTCTGGATTTTGAGCGGCCTTTCGTCGAGTTGGAGAATAAGATTGTCGAGCTTACGTCTTTCAGCCGGGAGAGGGAGCTTGATCTTTCCGATGAGATCGAAAATCTAAGCAGACGCGCCAATGAGCTGAAGCGTTCAATTTTTGAGCACCTTACACCTGCTCAAAAGGTGCAGCTTGCCCGTCACCCGGACCGCCCGGGCACAGAAGACTACGTCAGGATGCTTTTCCAGGACTTTGTTGAACTGCACGGGGACCGCTCATACGGGGATGATCCGGCAGTACTCGGCGGGATCGGGCGATTTGACGGCCAAGCGGTCACCGTAGTGGGGCACCTTAAGGGGCGGGATACAATGACAAATCTGAGCCGCAACTTCGGCATGGCGCACCCGGAGGGCTTGCGTAAGGCCTTAAGGCTGATGCTCCAGGCGGAGAAGTTTGGACGGCCGGTGATAAGCCTTATTGATACTCCCGGAGCGCATTGCGGTATCGGCGCAGAGGAACGCGGGCAGAGTCAGGCGATCGCACAAAATTTACTGCGTATGAGCGCGCTCCGGGTACCAATAATAGTAGTAGTGATCGGCGAGGGAGGAAGCGGCGGCGCGCTGGCCTTAGGGGTGGGAGACAGAATTCTGATGCAGGAGCATTCAATATTTTCCGTCATCTCGCCCGAGGGATGCGCCAGTATTCTCTGGAAGGATGCTTCCCGGGCGCGGGAGGCCGCCGAGGCGCTGAAACTTACGGCTCAAGACCTGCTTTCCTTAGGGATCATAGATGAGGTGGTCCCCGAGCCCTTAGGCGGGGCCCACCGGGATCCTGAAACCGCGGGAAATCTGTTACGGGAGGCGCTTGCCCGGCAGCTTGCGGCGCTTAAGGACCTGCCTCCCGGTGAATTGGTGCAAAGGCGGTACGCAAAGCTGCGGGAGATGGGACGCCTCGAGGGGTGATCTGTTGCGCCGGATTGGCGTATTAACCAGCGGCGGTGACGCGCCGGGCATGAACGCTGCTATCCGGGCGGTGGTGCGCAAGGGGCTTTATCACGGGTATGAGGTTTTAGGGATCAGGCGGGGGTTTGCCGGTTTGATCGAGGGGGATATCGAACCGTTCAGTCTCGGGTCGGTGGCAGATGTAATTCAAACGGGCGGCACGGTTCTGCTAACCGCGCGTTCCGAGGAGTTCCTCGCTTCCGAGGGAAGGGCGCAAGCCTTCGCCACCATCCAGCGCAGCGGTATCGAGTCTTTGGTGGTGGTGGGCGGTGACGGCTCTTTTAGAGGGGCGCTGACCTTTCACAAAGAGACCGGACTACCCGTTGCGTGCATACCGGCAACGATAGACAATGACATTCCGGGGACGGACTACGCCATCGGTTTCGATACCGCCGTAAACAACGTGGTTGACGCCATAAACAAGATCCGGGATACGGCCACCTCCCACGAGCGGACCTTCGTGGTGGAGGTAATGGGTGGCAATTCCGGATTTATTGCGCTTACAGCCGGTCTTGCCGGGGGTGCGGAGTCGATCCTGATCCCCGAGTTTCCTTTCGACTTAGAGGCCGTTTGCCGGCGGCTCTTGCGCGGTGTCCGGCGCGGCAAGCTGCACAGCATCATAATTGTTGCCGAGGGCGCCGGTTCGGCCGCCGAGGTTGCGCGCGAGATTAAGTCCCGTACCGGTTTTGATACAAAGATAACGATCCTTGGGCACATTCAGCGCGGGGGTAAACCAACGGCCTTCGATCGGGTCATGGCCAGCGTTATGGGCGCGCGGGCGGTGGAGTTGTTCATGAATGGTGAGCGGTGTGCAGCCATCAGTGTGGCGGAGGGCGTGTTAGGACATCAGGATTTGGCGGCGGTGCTTGCATCCCGCAAAAAGATCGATGTCGAACTGTACCGGTTGGCCGAGGTGCTGGCGATATGAAAACAGAGGCCGGAGGCAGGAGGTTGGAGGTCGGAGTTTTGAGAGGAATTGGCTGGCCAGCGAATTCACTAACAGTTCGGCACACTAAGATTGTATGCACGATCGGCCCGGCGAGCGAAGAGCCAGCCGTAATCGAAGAGATGCTGAAAGCCGGGATGAACGTCGCCCGGGTCAATATGTCCCACGGGACAAAGAAGGAGCACAGCCGGAGGATACGGACGCTCCGTTCGGTTGCTGAACGATTTGAAGCGCATTTGGGTGTTTTGGTGGATATCCGGGGTCCGCGAATCCGGTTGGGGGAGTTTGAAACCGGGCCTTTGCAGCTCGAGGCCGGGGAAGAGGTTGAACTCATCCCCGGCAACGTGACCGGTACGAGGCGCCGTATCCCGATCAACTACCACGGCTTGGTCAGAGACGTTCGGCCGGGAAACCTTATTCTTGTGGCCGACGGCCTGGTGAGTCTGCGGGTGTTGGACGCGACGGATCAAAGCGTCTTATGCCGGGTGGAGACCGGCGGCGAGGTCGGCGCCCGCAAGGGGGTCAACCTGCCAGGTGTAAGGGTGAGCCTGCCCTCCCTTACGGAGAAGGACATGGAGGATATCAGGTTCGCAATAGCAGAAAACGCAGACTTCATCGCTCTTTCCTTTGTCCGGAAGACGGAGGATGTGATTGCGGCGCGGCGTCTTTTAGAGGAAGCGGCTGCAGATATCGGGATCATTGCCAAGATTGAGAAGTGGGAGGGCTTAGAGAACTTAAGCGACATACTGAAGGTCGTTGACGGTATCATGGTGGCCCGGGGGGACTTGGGCCTGGAGATACCGACCGAAGAGGTTCCCCTTGCCCAGAAGCGGATCATAGAGGAGGCCAATGCGGCGGGTAAGCCGGTGATCACCGCAACCCAGATGCTTGAGTCGATGGTGCATAACCCGCGGCCCACCCGCGCGGAGGCAAGCGATGTTGCCAACGCCATCTTCGACGGCACGGACGCGGTGATGCTCTCCGGAGAGACCGCCATCGGACGCTATCCGGTGGATGCGGTTGCGGTGAT
>DTYU01000171.1 GCA_012961725.1 Desulfotomaculum sp. | reverse complement strand
TTTTTTACCGTCTGGAATAATAATTTAGTATGGTGTCCCCGTAATTTTGGAGCTGTTTTCAGGGGGTGGTGAGGATTGTGCGGCTGCGCGAGTACACCGAAGAGCTCGAGGACCGGACGCTTTCGCCTTATGCCTGCAGGAGCAGAGATACAAGGGGGCGTAAAGAAGAAGAAGCGCCTTGCAGCGTACGCACGGCTTTCCAGCGCGACCGGGACCGGATCATCCACAGCAAGAGCTTCAGGCGGCTCAAGCATAAGACCCAGGTCTTTATAATCCCGGAGGGCGACCACTACCGGACGCGCCTGACGCATACCCTGGAGGTCGCACAGATCGCCAGGACCATCGCCCGCGCGCTCAGGCTGAACGAAGATCTGACGGAGGCGATTGCACTGGGCCATGATTTAGGGCATACCCCCTTCGGGCATACAGGGGAGGAGGCCTTGGCCGCGGTATATCCAGGCTTCAGGCATAACGAGCAGAGCCTTAGGGTCGTTGAGCTGCTTGAAGGGGGCAGGGGCCTTAACCTTACATTTGAAGTCCGGGACGGCATTGTAAATCATACCGGCCCCGGGCAGCCGCTGACTTTAGAGGGACAGGTCGTAAAGGTGGCGGACCGGATCGCCTACATCAACCACGACATTGACGATGCGCTGCGGGGAGGGATACTGACCCAGGCGGATCTTCCCCGCGACTGCTTAGATATTTTAGGCGATCATCACCGGGATAGGATCAACGCCATGGTTTTGGATCTGATCAGGACAAGCTGGAACCAGCCCGAGATACGCATGGGTCGGGATGTTAGTTATGCAATGGATAAACTGCGCGCGTTTCTGTTCGAGCGGGTATATTTGGGTTCGGAGGCAAAGCGGGAAGAGGCCAAGGCGAGGCACGTTGTGCAGTATCTCTTTCAGTATTTCGTGGCCAGTCCCGAGGCGCTTCCTATCGAATACCGGCGGAAGGTGACCGACTTCGGGCTTACGCGCGTGGTGTGCGACTATATTGCGGGAATGACCGACCGTTACGCCGTGGCACAGTTCGAGCGCCTTTTCATCCCACGGGGGTTCCCTCTGTTTTAAAAATTGTCACTTTGGGGGAGGAAAATCTGACCGGGCAGCGAATATATATTCAGGGTATGCCGCTTTGCCCCGTACCCGCGGTGGTGGTAGAATTTGCGCGGCATTGTTCCTGGGGAATTTATCGAAGAGGTCCTGAACCGGACGGATATTGTGGCGCTGATCGCCGAATACGTCCGTCTGGCTAAGAAAGGGCAACGGTACGTTGGGCTTTGTCCCTTTCACCAAGACAGGTCTCCTTCGTTTACAGTTTCCCCGGAGAAGCAATTTTTTTATTGCTTCGGCTGTGGCACCGGGGGGGACGCCCTCAAGTTTTTAATGCTCCGGGAAAACCTGACCTTCCCGGAGGCGCTTGAGCGGCTGGCGGACCGGGCGGGGCTTAGGCTCCCGGAAATCAGGGGCGACGCGGCGGCGCAGCGGCGGCGGCAAGAGCGAGAGCAAGCCTGGCGGATTAATAAAACGGCCGCCGAGTTTTTTGCGCGGCAACTCCGCGAAAGTGCCGGGGAGCCCGCACGTCTGTACCTTGAAAAAAGAGGGATACCTTTGGCGGTTGCCTCGAAATTTGACCTGGGTTTCGCATCACAGTCGCGTGACGGTTTGCTCCGTTTTATGCGGGGCAAGGGAATAAGCGGTGAAGAGGTCTTGCGGTTTGGGTTGGCGGTGCGCCTCGAAAGCGGGGAGCTCATAGACAGGTTTCGCGGGCGGCTTATTTTTCCGATCAGCGATGCCCGCGGCAGAGTGGCAGGTTTCGGCGGACGCGCACTCGACGATTCGACGATGCCCAAATACCTCAACTCTCCCGAAACACCCTTTTTTAACAAGCGGGAGCTGCTCTTCGCGCTCTTCCAAGCCCGGCAGGCAATACACGAAACCGGTTTTTCAGTGATCGTCGAAGGTTACCTCGATGCACTCACCGCGCACCAGTTCGGGTTCTGTAACGTGGTGGCCAGCCTGGGTACGAGTCTCACCCGTGAGCAGGCCAGGTTGCTGCTGCGGCACACTTCGACGGTGTTCATTGCGTATGATAGTGATGCAGCGGGCAATGCGGCTACCCTGCGCGGCCTCGACATCCTGCAGGAGGCGGGGTTTCAGGTGTGGGTGGTCAGCCTTCCCCGGGGGAAGGATCCGGATGAGTTTATCCGCGGTGCCGGCCCAGGGGCGTGGGAAAATGTCGTAGCAGGCGCCCTGCCCCTCATAGAATATAAGACGATCCACCTCGCCGGGAAGGGTATCGATACCGCCGCAAGAAAAATGGCGGTGCTCCGGGCAGTTGTACCAAATCTTGCGGCTCTACCGACCGCGGCGGAGCGCGAAGAGGGTATCCGGACGGTGGCACGGGTGACAGGGTTGAACTGGGAGGCCGTGCGGGACGAATTGGACCGGTTTTTAGGGAATGGGCAAAAAACCTGGCTAAAGACGAGCAAAACTGCTAAAAATAAACATAAAGTCAAAAATACAACCGATGCTCGCGAAAAGGCCGAGGCTGGCATTCTGAGGATCCTCTTAGAAGAACCAGGCCTGTTGGCGAGGGTCGGTGAGGGCGCAAGCAGCGAGCTTTTTTCACAAGCGCAATACCGCCGGATCTATCTTGCATTGCGGGAAACAGCTGCAGTTGAAGGTTTAAGGCTGCCAGTGCTCTTTAGCCGGCTCGAGGAGGAGGACAAAAGCGTAGTGGCCGCCCTGCTCTCGGAGCAGGTGCCGGAAGATGCTGAAGCCCTGTTGCGCGACCTTATCAACGTGATCCAGGTTAGGGAGCGGCGGAAGAGGCGCCAGGAGCTTTTACTGGAGTTGAGTGCGGCAGAAAGAGCAGGGGATGTTCAGCTCACCCGGGAACTTTTATATAGAATTTCGGCGCTGATAATGAACGGAAAGGAGGGATGTTAGGGTGGAGGAGATCCAGCACGCTGAAATCGAAGGCTTGATCGAAAAGGGAAAGAAGAACGGCGTGCTTACGTACGGTGAGATCATGGATAGCCTTCAGGGAACCGAATTGACTCCTGAGCAGATCGATGACATCTATGAGCAGTTGACCATCATGGGGATAGATGTTGTGCCTGAGGTTCAGGACGTAGAGCCTGTAGAGGTCTCGGCAGAGCCTCATAACAATCATCCAGAGGTTGATATTTCCATCCCTGAAGGTGTTGAGATAGACGACCCCGTCAGGATGTACCTGAAAGAGATCGGCCGTATCCCGCTGCTGAGCTCAGAGGAAGAGGTAGAGCTGGCCAAGAGGATGGAAAGCGGGGATGAGGCGGCAAAGCGCCGGCTGGTGGAGGCGAATTTGCGGCTCGTGGTCAGTATCGCGAAGCGTTACGTCGGTCGGGGTATGCTTTTCCTCGACCTTATTCAGGAAGGCAACTTAGGGCTGATCAAGGCAGTGGAAAAATTTGACTATCGCAAGGGATACAAATTCAGCACTTATGCCACTTGGTGGATTCGTCAGGCCATCACCCGAGCGATTGCAGACCAGGCACGGACCATCCGCATCCCGGTGCATATGGTAGAAACCATCAACAAGCTCATCCGGGTGTCGCGGCATCTCCTTCAGGAGCTCGGCCGTGAGCCTACCCCGGAGGAGATCGCTAAGGAGATGGATATTTCAGAGGACAAGGTCCGCGAGATCATGAAAATCGCCCAGGAACCGGTCAGCTTAGAGACGCCCATCGGGGAAGAGGAGGATTCGCACTTAGGTGACTTTATCGAGGACCATGAGGCCCAGGCGCCGGCGGAGGAGGCTTCCTTCACGCTGTTGCGCGAGCAGTTGAACGAGGTGCTCCACACCCTTACGGAAAGAGAACAGCGGGTGTTGCGGCTGCGCTTCGGCCTCGATGACGGGCGCGCCCGTACGCTGGAAGAAGTCGGGCAAAGGTTCGGCGTTACCCGGGAGCGAATACGGCAGATCGAGGCGAAAACGCTGCGCAAACTCCGGCACCCGAACCGGTCAAAGAAGCTGAAGGATTACTTAGAGTAAGCGGTCCGGTCCAGCACTCAGTCTTTCTGAGTGCCGGGTTGACGGCCGGACCTTTTTTTATTATAATCTGAATGGGCCCATAGCTCAGCGGTCAGAGCTGCCGGCTCATAACCGGTCGGTCCCAGGTTCGAATCCTGGTGGGCCCACCAGTTTGGAGGTTTGAGGCAGGAGGTTGGAGGTCGGAGA
>DTYU01000170.1 GCA_012961725.1 Desulfotomaculum sp. | reverse complement strand
AAAGGTCGGGGTCTTTTTCCGCAGGCGGGTATCCCTTTCCCTTGCGGGTGACCACGTGCACCAAAACAGGACCCTTCACCGTCTTAGCCTTCTGCAGGGTGTTTACCAGCGCAGGTATCTTATGGCCGTTCACCGGACCTAAATACGTCCAGCCAAGCTCTTCAAAAAACATGCCTGGAACCACTAAGTATTTGACGCTGTCCTTCAGACGCTCCAACACGCGCAACATTTTTGTACCGATAGCCGGTATTCTTTGGATTAAAGCCTCGAACTCCTCGCGAGAACGATGATACATGGGGTCGGCTCTCAGCCGCGTCAGGTAACCTGAAAGCGCGCCTACGTTTCTGTCTATCGACATCTCGTTGTCGTTCAGTATCACGATAAGGTCGGCTTTGATATGCCCCGCGTGGTTCAGGGCCTCGAAAGCCATCCCTCCCGTCAGGGCACCGTCGCCGATAACCGCCGCTACGGCGTACTTGTCCCGGTTAAGGTCACGTGCCTTGGCCATCCCGAGCGCCGCAGAAATAGAGGTGCTGGCATGGCCGGTGCCGAAAACATCGTATATACTCTCCGCCCGCGCCGGAAAACCGCTCAAGCCCCCAAACTGGCGAAGGGTACAGAAGCGCTCCCGCCGGCCGGTCAAGATCTTATGGGCATAACACTGGTGTCCCACGTCCCAGATCACCTTATCATTAGGGGTGTCGAAGACGCGGTGGATTGCGATGGTGAGCTCCACTGCGCCAAGATTCGGTGCAAGGTGACCGCCCGTTTTGGCCACGGTCGATATGATCAGTTCTCTTATTTCTCCTGCAAGCTGTTCAAGCTTCTTGAACTCCAGCCTGCGCAAATCCTCTGGTGTCTTAACCTGATCGAGAACTCCCAACCCTACGCACCTTCTTTTTGTTAGAATGCTTTTTGCTATGGCGACGCTTCCCGTTTTTCCTGGTGAACGGGTGTACCGCACGGTTAAAGCCTGCAATCACGCGTCCCGTAAAAAAAACAACCCGGTTCGGCTGCGTCACCGCCAGGCGTTTACCCATGGCCTTACCCGTTACGGTAACAGAAGCGATTACGGCCGTCACCAGGATGTTTAGCCATAACCCCTTAACATCCGGATTCCGCAGCGCCACCTGTGCCATGAATGAAATGCCGAGCGCACCGGCAACGGTACCGGCTATGTCCCCGATGACGTCATTCGCGAAGTTTGCGACTTTGTCTGCGTTTTTCACCAACATCAGCGCTTCCTGGGCACCAGTCACCTTACGCGCCGCCATCGCATTCAGCGGCGCTTCAGATGCCGCTGTTGCCGCCGTTCCTACAGTGTCGAAAGCGATGTTCACCGCAATAATGATAACTAAGAACCCGATCACCAGCGCTGCCGCGTTTAGTTGCCGCACAAATGATTCCGAAACGAACGCGAATGATAATGTTACAGCAAAAGTCCCCGTAAGCACCAAGAGAAGATGCCGCAGGTAGGAACGCCGGAGTTGGTTGTTAGCCAAAAACCGCTCACTCCGTTACAGCAGGCGAGTTTCGCTGTCTTCTATCTCTTGTCTCCTGAACCTTGAACCTGAACTTCGAACCTTGAATCTCGAACCGTGAAAGTAAACGGGTAAGTGACAGCACCACAAGTAAACGCTGCAGCTTAAGGTCCAGCAGGCTTTCCCGGATGCCCACCGGCCGTCGCCGTACCAGCGGTTTCCCTTTAAGGGCATCCCCGGCGCGTCACCGCTCCCGGGGCTGGATTGCCACTAAGCTTACACTTTAATCCTTGTGATGCCACGGTTGCCCCGAACAGCCTAGGGGTTTTCCCCGGCAGAACCCTTCCCTCCCTAGCCTCTTTTGCAGTCAGGGTTTCAGAACGCGGGCCTTGGATCGGGCCCGTGACCAAAGCCCCGCGTCTCTAACCTCATCCACCCTGGCCACTCAAGGCAGGCTACACTGCACGCAGCTTTCCACCACGTACAGGTTCCAATCCCAAGCCATAGGCAAATTCCCCACGCACTTGGGTCTCCGCGGCAAGAGGGTCAACGCCCGCATGCCCTTGCGGCTCGCCCCCCCGCCTTAACTCCCAGTACCAGCCCCCGGCTGGGCGCCGGCAGCCAGCACCAGGAACTTCATCGATGTGCCCGTGACGGATTTTTAGGCCCGCCTTCGGAAGAGGGGTTCTGACTAGGATACTGCGTCACTTACCCATATACAGTTTTCAAACAGCAGGGATCTCCTTTCCTTGTTGCCGATAAGCTAATACCATTTCGTGCAAAGCATCCTTAAGCATTTCTCTGCATTCTTCCAAGGTCTTCCCTTCTGTTATCACTTCCGGCCACTCTACTAACTGTCCCATATAACCAGAGCTTATTTTTGTATACTTAGCGGTATAATTGGTCAACATGACAGCACCTCTTATCGCTTCGCGCCCTTGCGCTTAACATATTTATCTGCGATTTCCCGTAAAATCATAATAGCACAATAGGCGCCAACTAACAAACTCCGCTTGGGTACACGGCAACTCTGCCAAGGCCCTTAACCGATGCTATCAGAAATTAGGTCTCAAAACTGGCGAGTTAGAATGAATTGCGCAGCAGCGCGCAAAAAATCGGCCGACGGACCGAAACTGTCAAGCGCGCCCACCGCATCTTCCACCGCCTTCTTGGCGTATTCCCGTGCTGCAGACAGCCCGAAAATACCGGGATAGGTAAGCTTTCGTTTTCTTGCATCTCCGCCGGTGGACTTACCTGTCTTTGACGGATCACCGGCTATATCTAAGATGTCATCGGTAATCTGAAAGGCCAGACCAAGCCTTTTTCCGTAACGGCTCAGGGCAGCGAGCTGCTGCCCGGATGCCCCTGAAAGGATGGCGCCGGTCCTGACTGAAGCCACAAAAAGCGCCGCGGTTTTCTTTTGATGAATCTCTGCCACCAACTCCGGACTTCCACCGGCCTCCTGACTTTTTATGTCCATTACTTGGCCGCCCACCATTCCTTCTGTTCCCGCAGCCACGGCAACCTCGGCGATGACCCGCAAACCGTCCGCCGGCGAAACCGCAGCGCTCGTTCCCGCCCTGGCTAACAGCTCAAACCCGAGGGTAAGCAGTGCATCGCCCGCTAAAATCGCAACGGCTTCCCCAAAGACCTTATGACTGGTAGGTTTACCGCGCCGGAGGTCGTCGTTGTCCATTGCCGGAAGGTCGTCATGAACAAGGGAGTAACAATGGATGAGTTCAATGCCGCAGGCCGCTGTAATCACGTTTTCCGCACTGCCTCCCACGGCTTCCGCTGCTCCCAAAACCAGTGCCGGGCGCAAGCGTTTCCCTCCCGAAAGGGCGCTGTACCGGATTGCCTGGTGAATAATACCGGGCGGGGTGGTCTCATGGGGAAGATAGCGGTCAAGGGCCTGGTCGATGATGCGCGCTTTCTCTGCCAGGACGGCGTTAAAGTCCATTATTGCGCTCCTTGTCAAGATTAATGTCGGCGGCTAAAGGCTTCTCACCCTCACCTTCCAACAGCAGGCAAATTCGCTGTTCCGCCCCGGACAAGAGCAAACGACATTTTTTAACCAACTCCATCCCTTCCGTAAAACGGGCGATGGCAGTATCAAGGTCGAGGTTTCCGCCCTCGATCTCCTTCACTACGGCCTCTAAACGTTCAAGGCACTGCTCAAATGAAAGCGGCTTATCTTCTGTCATCTGCACACTCTCTCCATTGCAATCTAACAAAAGTATAACACAAGGCGGCTTCCCGCGGAAGATTTTCAATATTCCGCCAATTATCGTTCGTCGTTCTTTAAGGATTCGCGGTCTTTGTGCCTATTTGTGACCGAATTCAATTTCCTCATACAGAGGCGCATGGGCACAAGAACCTAAAGATGCAATTGAGGGGAATAAGCAGTGCGGTATCCTCCTCCGCAGTGTGCCGCCGAGAGTCTTAATTATAGCACTGACCGGAACGAGGCTGGCCAAAAACTCAAAATTTGCCTCACAAGGCCATAAAGCTCGATATTTTAAAATTTCCCTGCCTGTCGGCAGACAGATCACACAACGCTCACAAAGACACAAGGATTTGACTTCAGGAATACGACCTTTCACTAATCACCCCTTACTCATCACTCATCACCCTCAACGCAAGGCCCTGAGCTGTTCCCTGTAGATCTCCCTGATCTGCTCGAAGATCTCCCGGTATTCCCGACTCGCGTAGTCAGGGTAAGTCCAGGGCCACTGGTGAAAACTGCCGTTCCTGAAGAGAAGGGTAACCTCCGCAAAGACCCCTTCCCCGAGATAGATGCGGTGAACGTTATCCTTGGTGGTGGCCAGGACCAGCTTGGCCAGGCTTACGTATCCGGGGTCGATATTCACCCGCCGCCGCCCCTTCACCCGCCAGCGGTCCTCAAGCTCTACCGTCCACCGCTTAAGCGTAGCCAGTTCACCCTGATCGATCAGCCGGGGAAAGCCGTAAACCCGCCGCACAAGCCCCGTACCCATCTCTTTCGCATAATAGTCCGTCTGATCAAAAACGAGCGGGCGGCTAACGTAATCGGGTTTTCCCATGCGCGCCGATAGAACCGCTTCCACCTCGCCGAACAGCTTCTCGTCCGCCGTAAACACGGAGGCGACTGGCTTTACCGGCTCCGGCATACCTCCCAAGGACTCCTCCGAAAACAAAATCAACCGCTCAAAATTACGGCGACACCATACTAAATTATCAAAATTATGGGGACACCACAAAATTATGGGGACACCATACTAAATTATTTGCTCCGAGCGTTTGAGAGGCCGGATATGCGAAGTTGGATGTGATAATTCTTGAAGGAATTGACCTACGGCCAATTCCAACATACATTCCCACCTTCTAACCTCACACTTCTCCGTCCCCAATCTTCCGGCAAAGTTCGCCGCATTTTCATGCTTTATGGCGGGAACCAACGTTCCCATGATAGACAAATAGCAACTCCTACTTCTCTTGACCGGCGCGGTAATAAGCTTCGGATCAGTGTTTGGTCGCGATTGTGATTTCGAGACTTCCGACTTGTGACTTCTGTCTCGTGACTCGTAACTTGATACTAGTTCCCGGATAACCGGGCGGCCACCGCTTGAACGGCACGCTCTTTTATTGCGGCGGCCCGGTGGGCAAGCTCCCGTCGTTTTGCCCCCGCCTTATCGACATAAGCAGTGTCCTTTATCGAAGGGACGTTGATGTCGACGTTTAACAGCGCGGCATTCAGCGCCGCTTCGGCAAGGTGGGCGGCCACACCGGCGTCACTTACCGCCCCTTTGTTCCCCTTCAGGGCAGCCTGCTCGGCCAAGCCTAATACTTCAAGGCAGGCATCCGCAATGCTCAGGGGCGTCTCGGTGGCCCTAATTAACGCCTCCTGCATCCGCCGGGCCCGCTCGGCCTTCTGTTCCTCCGTATTTTTCGGGAGTTTATAGACCGCCATAAATCCGTTAAACGCTTCGATATCCGCCGCCATCAACCCCTCGAAACGCTGCAGCAGAGCCGCTGTCCTCTCTAAGATCGCCTTCATCTCCGGCTCTACCTCAGCGTATTTCTCTTTACCGACTGTCAGGCTGGCCACCATCGATGCCATCGACGCCGCCAAGGCCCCACAGAGTGCCGCCACGCTCCCCCCGCCCGGCGTAGGTGCGCTCGAGGCGGCCTCCTTTAAGAACTGCCTTATGCTCCAGTCAAAAATCTGCGCCACTGGTACACCTCCTCAACCCAACCCTTGCAGGGAAACCGCCTTCAGGACGTTCTTCATGAGCAGCACTGTGGTCATGCTGCCGACGCCGCCCGGGACCGGAGTGATGAAACCGGCTACCTCTTTCGCGCTTTCAAAGTCGACATCGCCGCAAATCCCCTTTTCCGTCTGGTTGATACCCGCATCTACGACCACGGCCCCCGGCCTGACCATCTCCCCTGTAATCAGCCCCGCCTTACCGGCAGCAGCCACGACGATATCGGCCTCACGGGTGTGACGTGCCACATCCACCGTCTTTGTATGGCAGACCGTGATCGTTGCGTTCTTCCGTAAGAGCATGGGTATCAGCGGCCGCCCAACCGTTTCTCCCCGCCCCACCAGCACCGCGTGCTTTCCGGCGATCTCAATCCCGTTGCGCTCCATGATCTCGATGCAGGCCTGCGGCGTGGCAGGGAACAGCCCTTCTTCACCCGCCAGTAACCGCCCGCGGTTTACCGCCGTCATCCCGTCGACGTCCTTCAGCGGGGAAACCGCATCCAAGATACGCCATTTATTGATCTGTTTCGGCAGCGGAAACTCCACCAAGATGCCGTGCACGGCGGGATCCGCATTCAGCTTTGCCAGAAGCTCGACCGCATCCCCCTCCCGTGTATCCCCGGGAAGATGGTGGAGTTCATACGCGATACCCACACCCGCGCACACCTTTTCCTTGGCCCGGGCATAAACGACCGAACCCGGATCGTCCCCCACTAAAACCGCCGCCAGTTTCGGCGTGACACCCCGCGACGCAAGCTTTTCAACCCCCGCCTTTATCTCTTCTCTAATCTTCGCCGCCAACGCTTTGCCGTCTAATATAATCCCCATACCACTCTACCTCCTCAAAATTTCGGGGACACCATACTAAATTACTAAACACCGCTTGTTCTATTCCTATCACCATGCCTTCCGCTGGGCATTCAAGGGCAAAACATTGTAGAAATAGCATGTATTCTCAAATTTCTGTGGAGGGAACGCAGGTTCCCGTGAAGAACGCGCTCGAAAACGGATTCGCCGATAAGAGACCAAGAGCATCGTAGTGCTCCATTCACAAGTCAGAAGCAATCATAACCGCCCGAACTTGTAGGCAGTATAGCGAGGGGGGCTTCCGTTGTAAAGAGCCGGAGGTTGAACGGAATAAAAGGAAACTTAAGAAGCAGCATTGCCGCCGTCAGCAGTACCTTCCACCTTACACCGAAGACGGCCTCGGTAAAGCAGCACCTCCACTCTTTCCCCGGCGGCAACCTCGGCTGCATCGCTAATCACCCGGCCGGTGACCGAACGGCGGCAGATGCTGTAACCGCGCGCCAAGGTCTTGAGAGGGCTCAAGGCCTCGAGCCTGCCGCTGAGTACTGCGAGGCGCGTTGCAGTCTTCTGCAATCTGTCGCGTGTGCGGTACTCGAGCCGAACTGCGAGGCCGTCCACGGTCTGCGCTCTCCGACCGCAAATCGTCTCCCACGGGTGGATAAAGGTTCTGCTTTTTACCGCCTGCTCAAAGCGCAGGCGAAGAACCTCAAACCGCCTGACGATTGCCGTACGGAGCCTCCCCGTAATCTGGCTTAACTGCCGGGAGAGTTCCCTTCTGTCAGGTGAGACAAGCGCGGCAGCCGCGGACGGCGTGGCAGCGCGCGCGTCGGCCGCCAGGTCCGTAAGCGTTTCATCACGTTCGTGCCCGACCGCGGAGACCACCGGAAGATCCGAGGCAAAGACCGCCCGGACGACCAACTCGGTGTTGAACGCAGCAAGCTCCTCGAGCGAACCTCCACCGCGTCCGACAATAATCACGTCCACGTTCTCGTACCGGTTCAGCCGGGCAATCGCGGCGGCGATCTCCTCCGGCGCCTGCTCTCCCTGAACCGCACAAGGAGCAATAACCACCGCCGCTGCCGGCCAACGCTGCCGGAGAATCTCAACAATGTCGCGGACGGCGGCTCCTTCCAATGAAGTAGCGATCCCGATACGCTGGGGGAAACGCGGCAACGCCCTTTTCCGGTACGGGCTGAACAGCCCCTCCTTTTCCAGCCGCAGTTTCAACTCCCGCAGTAAGGCCTGCTGAAGCCCGATGCCGTCTTGTTCGAGTTCGTAAACGTAAAGCTGTACGTTTCCGTCACGCTCATAAAGCGAGATGCGCCCGCGGATTACTACGGACGCACCGTTGGCAAGCGGAAACCGCAAAGATTTAGCGCGCGAACGGAACATGACCGCCCGCAACTGGCTTGTTTGATCCTTCAATGTGAAATAAAGATGTCCGGATGCCGCTATGCTCAAATTTGAGACTTCACCGCGCACCCACAGGGCGCCCAGTACCGGGTCCCCTTCCAACTGTTCACGTATGCGGCCGGTGACCTCGGTAACAGTTAGAACAGGCATCTTTCCCTCCGGATACGGCACTCTTTTTCCTTGAGCTAATTCACCTTTTCCTTGTACATATCCAGCCTTTCTGCCACTTTCCCCAAAATACCGTTGACAAAGCGGGGGGATTCTTCACCGGCATAGCGCTTTGCTATCTCTACCGCCTCGTTGATCGCCACGTTGGGCGGAATATCGTCACGGAATAACAGCTCATAAAGCGCCACCCGCATAACATTCCGGTCCACGCCGTTCATTCTTTCAATCCGCCAGTCACGGCTTAACTCGGCGACAATCCCGTCAATGGTTTGCTGCTTCAGGTGCACGCCGAAGACGAGAGACTCAGCAAATTCACGGTCCGGACCGGTAATATTCCATTCATTCATCCTTCTTTCGAAGGCTTCCCTTACCTCAGCCCGCCCTATGTCAACCTCAAAAAGGACAATGACACCCGCCTCCCTTGCCCGCCGCCGGCTCACCCGACCACCTACTTCTCCCGGAAGAGCTTGTTCCAAAAGCGGCCGAAGTCCACCCGCTCGTCAACCCGTTTTCCAATAAAATAGCCTCCCGCAACGCAAACCGCAACAAAAACCGCCTTCCAGAAGCCGTAGGCGATGGCAAACCACCCGAATGCAAGCCCCAATGCCACGCCCACTATTTTCCCGCGGTGGCGTTCAAAGAGTTCCTGATAGTTCACCGCACCTATCCCCCGTCCTATTCGACCCGAGGTTTGGCCGTGGATATATTATCGACCAGAACCTGCACATTGTTGGTGGTTATGCCCGTGATGTTCTTAACCGTATCCATAACCTGCTGCTGAATCTCCTGGGAAAGCTCAGGAATGCTGGCACTCGGCGCCGTCACCAACTTGATCTTGATGGCAATGCCTTGCGGAACCTGAGTGACCTTAGGCCGGACCTCCCTGACGCCGGGAAAGTTTGCCACAACCTTTGAAACTAAACTTTCTATGGCGGTCAGCGCCACCTGCACCTGGCCGAGGGGGTTGTCCTCTACCAAGGCCGTCCTGCTCTGCGGGCGCCGGACCTTAACACTCGCATAGATAAGCCTAAGCCCCGCGATTAACAAGACGGCGGTGACAGCATATAACACCTCCCGTTGCTGCGGCGAAAAGACCTCTCTCGATAGCTCCAACGCAGGCTGCCACCCGGCCAGCATAAGCACTAACACCGCAAGGATTATGCTGATGCACAAGCTGTAAAGCAATAAGAGACCGCGATCAAACGGTCCCATCAAACCACTCCTTCAAAACATAAGTCACGAGTTACGAGTCCCAAGCCTCAACCAGGCCGAAACAAGGCCGGAGCCCGTTTCTGGCAAACACCACCCATAAGTAAACCGCCAAGACGCCAAACTCCTGCTAATCCAACGACTCATCCTGAACCGAACCTGAAGGTCAATCAGCTAACGTTGAATGTTGTTTGATAGAAAACAACCAGCCAAAAAGGGGAATTCGCGTCAAGCCGAATTCCTACAACAATCATGCTGAATTCTGAATTCTGACTCCGAATCTTTGACTATTTCCTGTTTTCCTCCTTTTGCTTACCGGACGCGGCGTTCCTCTTCCTTTTCCTTTTCTTCCTCCGGGAAAACCACGCCCTGCACGTGTACATTTACCTCGACGACTGCCAGCCCGGTCATCTCTTCAACCGCCCGTTTTACGCCGGCCTGTACCTGTCCAGCGACATCCGCAATCCGAACGCCGTAATTCAAGACCACAAAAAGGTCGATTGCCGCCTCACGTTCACCGACTTCAACCTTTACGCCCCTTGAGAGATTCTTACGGCCAAGCCTCTCGGCGATTCCGCCAACTATCCCGCCGCTCATTGCAGCGACACCCGGAACTTCGGTGGCCGCCAGCCCGGCAATTATGCCAACCACCTCGTTCGCGATGCGTATCGCCCCTAAGTCGCTTCTTAACTCCTGACTGGCAACTCCTTCCTGTGCCAGTGCCGCAAGTCCCAGTTCAAGTGCATGACAATCAAGGATACGCCCCATTTCATCGGTTTCCACCACATCAATGAAGTCGCGGGCGGGAATAACCCGGCCGGTATTGTCCAGCACGCGGATCAGGCCTTCGTAGAATGCGGGTGTAAATGGGGCAATGGCGCGAACAACAGGTTGATAGGCCAGCATCACCTGTTTGTGTTGCAACGCATCGCAGACCATTTGCAGCGTGCCCTTGTCACGTTCACGGATTGCAAAATCCAGCGGGTTATCCAATATCTGTGCTTGATCCGGTTTTGTAGAAATTGTTCTTGGTCGCATTTGATTCTCCGTCCCGTGGGGGACATGATGGGGCCAAAGCGCCTAACAACAGGTAAAGAATCACATTTTTTTCAAATTATATTAAAATGCAGATTGGATGCGTAACCACAGGAACAAAGCAGGAAAAATCATGGGAAACAGATGTGCATGGGTTGGAGAGCAGCCCTTATATATATCCTATCATGACGAAGAGTGGGGCGTTCCCGAATATGACAGCCGCGCCTTGTGGGAGAAACTGGTACTGGACGGGTTTCAGGCCGGGCTTAGCTGGATCACGATCCTGAAGAAGCGCGATAATTTCCGCGCGGCGTTTGCAGGGTTT
>DTYU01000169.1 GCA_012961725.1 Desulfotomaculum sp. | reverse complement strand
GGAAGGACCTGGGGCGGATCCGAAGTCCCCTGGATGCGCTGGAAATTGAGGCAGGAAGAAATGGAGCGGAGAGAGAGAAGGAGAGTAATCTTTAGTAATTGCTCCTAAACGCTGTCTTGTAGAATTAGGTAAGGATATAGAAGTTATTAAACCCGGAGAAGAGTTAACCTTAGAAAATATTGAGATAAAGGCGGTAGAAGCTTATAATACCCGACAAGGAAGTTCTACCAGAAAACAGCATAAAAAGGGCGAGGGAGTTGGCTACCTGATGACCACAAACAGCAAAACAATATACCCCGCCGGAGATACTGATTTTATTCCAGAGATGAGAGAGCTTGGGAGGGTAGATGCGGGTATGCTTCCCATTGGTGGAACGTTTACGATGGATATTCAAGAAGCAATTGAGGTCGCGGTGGCAATTAAGCCCAAGGCGGTAATTCCAATGCATCATTTGAAGGCAAATCCTCGGGAATTTAAGAAAAAAATTAGAGGCAAAATCAGATGTTGAAGTTATCAACTTACAAATAGGAGAAGTTTATGAATTATAGGAGGAATACGAGGATTCGGAACTCTGCGGTCGCTTCTATCGTCGCTCCCTTGCCCTAACGGGTCATGTAACACGGGCTATACCGCTCGTTTCACTCGCCCAAATTCCGCCAACGGCCGAACTTCGTATAGCCCGGATACGTTAGGCGAAATTTCGGAAGGGTGAGTACGGATCAGAAAAAAAGCGTTCTTGGTAGCGACTTTCAGGCGACAGCGTCTAACAGCGTATCTATGAAGCAGGGGTGCGGATTGGATGGGCGAAAAAGTGCGGGCTCAGGTGCCGGCGGAGGTGCTTGAGGCAGTGACGCGGGCGGCGCCGGGGAAAAGGATCACTTGCGCCCGTGCCCTTGAGCTTGCAAGGGAACTCAAGGTGTCACCGTTCATTGTCGGCGCGGCCTGCGACGCACTGGGAGTTAAGATTAGAGAGTGCCAGCTCGGCTGTTTTTAGGATGGCCCGGTAGAATGAACGCTTGTCGGTTTTTCAGGTTGGCAGGGCGTCTACAGGTTTAGAGCCGCGAAAAGACCGCGGGCCTTCGCGAGCGTTTCCAGGTATTCTTTTTCTGGGTCAGAGTCGCCGGTTACCGCGCCGCCCGTCTGAAAGTAGGCCCGGCCGTCCTTGACGATAAAGGTTCTGATGACGACGTTCAGGTCTGCGTCGCCCTGGAAGCCGATCCACCCGATCGAGCCGCAGTAAACGCCCCGCCGCACCGGTTCAAGTTCTTCGATGATCTCCATCGCCCGGATTTTCGGCGCGCCGGTGATCGATCCTCCGGGAAAGGTAGCGGTGAGGAGGTCGGCAACATCCTTCCCCGGCGCCAGCTCCCCGGTAACCGTCGAGACTAAGTGGAAGACCGTAGGGTACTTCTCGAGTACGTAGAGTTCGGGCACCCTTATTGAACCCACGCGGCAGACCCTGCCGAGGTCGTTCCGTTCCAGGTCGATGATCATTGTCAGCTCTGCGCGGTCCTTTTCGCTTTCCCACAGTTCGCGCCGGAGCCTTTCGTCCTCCTCCGGGGTGCGTCCCCGGGGCCGAGTTCCTTTGATGGGCCTGGTTTCCACGTGACCTCCCTGGACCCTGAGAAAACGTTCCGGTGAGGCGCTGACCACCTCGGCTTCCGGGAAGCGAAGGTAAGCGGCGAAGGGAGCAGGATTTATCTTTCGAAGGCGGCAGTATAGCTCCCAGCCGGTTTCTTTTAGGGGAGCGGAGAACCGCTGCGAAAGGTTTACTTCGAATATATCGCCGGCTGCTATGTACTCGCGGGCGCGCGCGACGGCTGCGCAGTAGGTTTCTTTTGTGAAGTGCTCGGTCAGGAGGGGCAGAGGGGGTATCTCATAATCCTTAAAAGAGGTTCTCCCGGCTGAATAATTCAGCGGGCGGTTCCGTAGGAGCCTTGCTTCCCAGGCGGAGGCTTTCTCTTGTAACGCTGCTTCTCCGCCTACCGGTAAGCCGCAGAGATAAACGGCACCCGTCAGGTGATCTACAGAAACGACTGCGTCGTAAAAACACAAATACATTTCCGGGAGTTGTAGGTCGTCGCGGGCAAGTGCCGGGATGCGTTCAAGCTGCCGGCCGAGGTCGTATGCGAAGTAGCCTGCTGCACCGCCGTAAAACGGAGGAAGTCCTGAAGGCGCCTCCGCCGGTGGCACCTGGTGGGAACGCAGGATTTGTTTAAGGACGGCAAAGGGGTTTTCCGTAAAGTCCTGCAGGACCCCCTCGCGGTAAAGTTTGACCCTGTTCCCGCGGCTTTGTAACACCATGAAAGGTTCGGTGGCCATAAAAGAGTAGCGGCCTAAGCGGTTGTGCACAAGGGCGCTTTCAAAAAGGAACGCAAACTCCGTCTCCGGCCCGCCCAACGCGGTAAATAGCGCCGCGGGGTCGGGGGCGGCCGTTATCTGTTTGAAACACAGTTCAGTTGACATGCGGTTATCCCTGGCAATTGATGTCAAATCCTATGCTGACCAAACCTATAGTGACAAACCTGCCGCCGCGTTTATCTCAAGGGGTGCAAAATCACCCCTGAGGTATCGGTAGTAACCCGCTGCAGCAACCATCGCTGCGTTATCCGTGCAAAGCGCAGGCGGGGGGATCACAACCTTGACGTCTTGCATGCGCATCCTGGTTAACATAACATCCCGCAGATGCCCGTTGGCGGCCACGCCGCCTGCAAGAAGAAGCGCCTTTGCCCCGTACGTTTCGACTGCGGCCAGCGCCTTGGTCACTAAAATCTCCACCACTGCTGCTTGGAAGCTTGCCGCGACGTCTGAAAGGTCGACCTCTTCTCCCTTTTGGCGTGACCGGTTGATATGGTTTACCACCGCCGTCTTCAGTCCGCTGAAGCTGGTATCCAAGGAGCCCTCCTCAAGGAAAGCGCGGGGCAGTGGTATTGCTTCCGGGTTCCCTTTCCGCGCCAAGCTCTCTATCACTGGTCCGCCCGGGTAACCGAGGCCCAAAAAGCGGGCCACCTTGTCGAATGCCTCACCGGCGGCGTCGTCGAGCGTCTGACCCACAAGCCGCATTTCGCTGTGGCTCCGGGCATAAACGATATCGGTATGGCCCCCGGAGACGACCATTGCTACAAAAGGGAAGGATATCTCCTCTCCAAGCAGGAAGTTGGCATAGATATGCGCTTCGATATGATTGACGGCGATGAGCGGAATCTTCAGGGCAAAGGAGAGGCTTTTAGCGGCCATCAGGCCCACTAAAAGCGAGCCCAAAAGGCCGGGCCCCTGGGTAACGGCGATGGCATTGAGATCATCGAACCCAAGGCCTGCTTCTGCGAGCGCTGTTGCAATGACGGGGTTTAATGTCTCGATATGGCGGCGTGATGCCACCTCAGGCACTACGCCGCCGAAACAGCGGTGGAGTTCCGCTTGTGAAGCCACAACATTAGACATAACCCTTTGCCCGTCCGTTACGACCGCTGCTGCCGTTTCGTCACACGAGGTTTCAATGCCTAAGATCAAAACGCCCAAGGGTTATCCTCCTGTTTTATTCTGCTTCTGCCTGGATGTTCTCCAGCCACATAACGATGGCGTCCTCGTTGTTATCCTGGTAATACCGTCTCCGGACCCCTTTTTCCACGAAGCCGAACTCTTTGTAGAGCCTCCAGGCGATATGGTTAGAAGGGCGCACCTCCAGCGTCATTTTCCTAACGCCCCGTCCAGCGGCTCTCTTGATCAGCGCCTGCAGAATCTGCTTTCCTATGCCCCTGCCGCGGAATACCGGGTGTACCGCGATGTTTGTGAGGTGGGCCTCGTCAACGATCAGCCACATGCCGCCGTAACCGACCACCCGGCCGTTCTTTATGGCAACGACATAGTCCGCAAGTTCGTTGAGGAGTACCTCGAAAAGGAACGTATCTCGCTTCCAGGGTATAGGGAAAGAAAGGTTTTCGATTGCGGTAACCTGGTCGAGGTGCTCCTGCCCCATCGAGTATATCTTAACCTTCACACGGTGTTCCTCCTGTGATTGCCGGAGGACGCAGGTATTCCGGAACCAAGGAGAATGGGTCGGCACCTCCGCCCGCGGCGAGTTCCTTCAGCCCGAGATCGGCAACCACGGCACCGCGCGGGTGACTGAAGATTTTTGGCGTAAATACCGCCTTGCCTTGGAGCATTTCCTTAAGCTCTGCACGGAAGGTCCAGGCCCCTTCACCGGCAAGTATCACCCGGCGGAAAGGGGTGAGCCTCGCTGAGACTCCAGAGGGCGGCGCGGCGAACGGCATAACGGCCGTCTTGACACCCTGCCCGTTTTGCTGGTAAACCGCCGCATATGCTTCGCTCCGGCGCGAGGTCAGCACCGGGCAGACGGGTATTCCTCCGGGAAGCAAGGGCGCGGCGAGCGCCAGGAGCGTAGGTACTCCTACCACCGGAAGATCGAGGGCTTGCGCCAGAGTTTTTGCGGCAGTCAAACCGAGGCGCAGGCCGGTAAAGGAACCGGGCCCGATGGAAACCGCGATGCCGGTGAGGTCGCGCAAGGCGATTCCGGCCTCAACCAGCAGGTCTTGGATGAACGGGATCAGCCTTACCGAGTGCAGCCGCTCTCCCAGGGTGGACCGTTCTGCAAGTAGTCCGTCCTTTCCGACGACAGCCACGCCTAAAACGGCAGTGGCTGTATCAATTCCCAGAACATAAGACACGCCGCAGTCCCTCCACGATTGTCCGCGAACGTTCTCCGGTGCCGCTAAAACGGATAAGCCGGGTGTTTTCTTCCCTGTCCAGCCTTAGCAGTTCTACCTCTAAGCGGTCATCCGGGAGAGCGCCGGCTACCCGCTCCGCCCATTCGATGATACTCACGCCCGGGCCGCTGAGATATTCCTCGCTCCCGAGTTCTGTGAAATCCTCAGGACCGTTCAAGCGGTAGGCGTCGAAATGGTAAAGGGGCAGCCGCCCCGCGTACTCCCGCAGCAGCACAAAGGTAGGGCTTGTCACATTGCCCGGTACCCCCAGCCCCCGTGCCACTCCCTGTGCGAAACAGGTTTTCCCGGTACCAAGATCGCCGTATAGGGCAATGACGTCGCCGGCTTCAAGCAACCGGCCGAGCTTATCCGCGATCGTCCTGGTGGCCTCCGGTGAATCGCTTCTGAGTTCTAAGGAATACAAGCTTGCTGACAGACTCCCTCCAAAATAGATCTACCGCCAAGACGCCAAGGACAATATAGATCAGGAGGTACCCGTGACGAAGTGCTCGTAGCCTGCAGGCGGCAGGTCACTGCGCGTACCGTCTTCATGGACGAGCCGGACACCCTTTTCCGAAACGGCTTTTCCCACCGGCCTGCAACTCGCGCCTACAGACGAAAGCGCCTCACTTACCTCACCCGTCGCCTCCGGGGCGACGGTGAATACCAGCTCGTAGTCATCGCCGCCGAAAAGCGCCCAGTCAACCGGGTCGATCCCGGCGCGCCTGCCCACTAATTCGGCGGCAGGCTCCACCGGCACGGCCGCACGAAAGATCTCGCACCCGCAGCCGCTTTCGGCTGCGATGTGGTGTAGTTCCGGCGCAAGCCCGTCGCTCACATCGATCAGTGCGTGGACGGCCGGTATCGAGGAAAGCACCAACCCTGCCCCCACCCGGGCCTCCGGGCGCTTGTGCTTGCGCAGCAAAAAGTTCCGCAGCGGTTCCGGACAGGGAACCCCTTCATTTTCTAAGAGAAAAAGCCCTGCTGCTGCCGCACCCAAGGAACCGGTGGTGCAAATGATGTCTTGGGCCTGTGCCCCGCTGCGGTAACGGACGCGGCCGGGCGCCGATTCACCGAGGAGGGCCACGCTTACAAAAAGAACCGGCGCCGCAGCGGTATCCCCGCCGACCAAGCTTACGCCGTATTTGCCGGCGGCTTCCTGGAGTCCTTCGTAGAGAGCGTCTGCCTCTTCCACCGAAAAAGAATCAGGAAGCCCTACCGCTACAACGGCATATGCGGGACGTCCGC
>DTYU01000168.1 GCA_012961725.1 Desulfotomaculum sp. | reverse complement strand
CTTCCCAGGTGAAACTCCTACAGGTGTCTTCGTAATTGGCAAGATTCGGATCTACCATCATAACCTCCCGCCTTTTCCAGACCCGGGCTGCTGCTCTCTTCGGAGTTGCTCGATTGTGCTTCCTTTCCGGTACCCCAGGCGCAGCGATATGGAGCATGAGCTGCTCCGGATTAATGATGGTGTTGATGGTGAATTGCCGCAGGGGCTCCTTTGCCAAGAACTCCTGCAAACGGTCATCCGGAAGACAGCCGAGCAAGACCTTGCCCTCCGCCGTACAGTGAGCGGGCAGCCGGAGCCCCAAGTTTACGGTGATCGTTTCTTGCGACTGAAAGCGCTCGAGGTACAGGATCTCGTTTCCCTCCAGCACCCCTAACTGTGTCATCTCGCCGGTAATCTCTGCTAGCTCTTTCAGGTGAGGCAAGACCTCCCGGCGGAAGTCAAGCTGGTGCAGGAAGTTCAGTCCGAGCGATACAAACCTCATCCCGAGCCGGTAACACTCAGTTGCTTCGTCTTGTTCGACGAAGCCGTATCTTGATAAGGTTGCAAGCAGCCGGTGCACCGTGCTTTTGTGCAGGCCGAGTTCTTTTCCTAACCTTGTCACCCCGACCCCTTCCGGGTTGGCACCGAGCGCTTCGAGAATTGAAAGCGCGCGCTCCACGGAATGGACGGCACAAAAACCCTCTTCTTTTTTTTAAGCAACGGGAGCCACTCCTGCCCGTATTTTAACCCACGTTTTAAAAATGCAGTTGCAAGGTATTATAATCATAGACCCGGATAAAAAGTTATGCAATACCAAAAATGGAATCAAGGGATTGTTCCATGGGTAGAAAGGGACAATGTATGGACGTACTTGATTTCGGCGAGATAGTCACCAAAGAGGACATCACCCGGGCGGGCACGCTTCTTGCGCGGGTTAAACCGGGAGAAGAAGTGAAAATCGTCATGGAAGCGGCCGATGCCCACCAGGCGGACGAACTGTTTTTCTTGCTTCGAAGAGAGGGCTTCGACTACCAGCCCAAAGGAAGCGGCGACGGGCGGCGCTACTGCATCACCGCTCGCCGTACTAAAAGACCACCACGCTGACCCGCTGGTCGCTTAGGGTCATGCCGACAGTGACGGCATAGGTTTTTTCCCCGATGGTCTTGCTGAAGGTAAGCGTCTTGAACTCCTCGCGGGGTACCTCAGCCATGAAATCATAGCCTTTGGTTCCCAACTCTATCTTTAATGCATCCACATCATCGGCCTTCGTTTTCCGTTTCAGCGCATAGGTAAAGTGGCTTCCGCCGGCTCCCTGGCCCATCTGTTCGCCCATCTCGAAGAACCGGAAAAGCTTTGCTCCCCCGAAGACCTCAGCAAATACCGCCCGGAACTCCTTGTCGAATGTCTTGGCCAGGTCGCCGGTCGGCGTTAACTCTTCAACCTTGTCAAAGTCGATGGCGGTGGGCTGGATCGGTCGCGCCATCCCAGGCATGCCGGGCGTTGCAGGCTGAGTCTGCTCCGGTGTTTTCTTGCCGCAGCCGGCAATGAGCATAACAAGCGCACACACGAAAACTATTGGCAGAAATCTCAATATAGTTCCTCCTTGTCAAAATTACGGGGACACCATACTAAATTATTGTTCCGCAATGATTATTTAGCGGCGGTTCCCGTGCGGCACCTCCGTGAAATTTAATGATTAAGTTCTACCTGGGCAGCCCTATTCCTGTCTTGAGGTGAAAGAATTTTTTCATTAAGGCATTATCATGCACAAACTTGCCTTTTTCTGGGCAGAATGGTAGGATGAGTGTTAGACTGAATAGACGGGGGGATGCATTTTGCGCAGGGAAGGGCGCGGACCATCGGAACTCCGGCCGGTAAGGCTTATACCGAACTACAATAAGTATGCCGAGGGATCGGTACTGATTGAAGCCGGGGATACACGAATCATTTGTACCGCTTCGGTGGACGATAAGGCCCCGCCGTTTTTAAAAGGGACCGGCAAGGGGTGGGTGACCGCGGAATACGGAATGCTGCCCCGCGCGACTGAAACAAGGAGCATGCGTGAAGCCGCCAAAGGGCGTCCGGGCGGCAGGACGCTTGAAATTCAACGCCTTATCGGCCGGTCGCTGCGGTCGGTGGTCGATTTGGAGGCGCTCGGCGAGCGGACCGTCATCGTTGACTGTGATGTTCTGCAGGCGGACGGCGGCACGCGCACCGCATCGATTACCGGTGGGTTTGTTTCGCTGGTCTATGCCCTTGACTGGCTTCGCAACGAAGGGGCGCTTGAATTCCTGCCGGTATACGATTTTGTAGCCGCGGTCAGCGTTGGGAGGTTAGGGGGGGAGCTCCTGCTGGATCTCTCTTTCACGGAAGATTCGCTTGCGGCCGTGGATATGAATGTGGTGATGACGGGAGGCGGCCGCCTGGTCGAACTTCAGGGGACCGGCGAGGAAGAGACCTTTTCCCGAGAGGAACTTGACCTGATGTTAGATTTGGCGGCTGAAGGCATCGCCGGCCTGGTTGAAAAGCAGCGGGAAGCATTAGGAAGCCTTGCCACCTTTATCGGAGGGGTAGATATTGCGGCTGGTAGCGGCGACAACGAACCCAGGGAAGTTAAGAGAGATTGAATCGATCCTCGCCCCCCTGCGACTGGAGATAGTCCCGGTGAGCACCTATCCGGGCTTGCCTGAGATAGAAGAGGACGGTACTACCTTTGAGGAAAACGCCGTAAAAAAAGCGCGCCTGACGGCGGAGACGACCGGGGAGGCGGCCTTGGCCGACGATTCAGGTCTTGAGGTCGATCACCTTGACGGTGCGCCGGGGGTCTACTCGGCCCGTTTTGCCGGCGAGCCGAAGAGCGACGCCGCCAACAATGCTAAGCTCCTGAAGCTTCTTGAGGGCGTACCCTGGGAGAAGCGTGCGGCACGGTTCAGGTGCGTGATTGCGGTAGCCGTTCCCGGAGGGCCGATGCTTACCGCAGAAGGCACATGTGAGGGATACATCCTCTACGAACTGAGGGGTGCCGGCGGTTTCGGGTACGACCCCTTGTTTTTCGTGCCGGAATTCGGGAAAACCTTTGCAGAGCTGCCCCCGGAGGTGAAAAACAGGATAAGCCACCGGGGAGCGGCGCTAAGAGAGATCAAAGAGAAGCTGACAGAGTTTTTGAAATTACGGGGTTAAATTACGGGGACACCATACTAAATTTTTTCCG
>DTYU01000167.1 GCA_012961725.1 Desulfotomaculum sp. | reverse complement strand
TTCCAGTACGCTTACGGCGTCCTTCTTTCAGACAGAAACACTCGCCCGTCCACGCAAAAGAGTGTACAATCCCCTCCGTTGTTCAGGCAAGCTAAGACCGGCGCGGCAATGGTGCTCACAAGCCCGTTTGTTAGTGTGGTTCCGATGACGCGTGGTTCGTTCACTGGTGGGCCGCAGGGCTTCGGCGCGAGCCTCAGTCGAACGCTCAGCCGAGCGGTACCCCGTTTGGGAGCTTACACATACCGAAGCGTCATCGGGCCTGAACATCAATACTATACCACAAGAGAGGAGATAATTCAATGTCTAGGGAAACGCCGTAGAAAACGAAAGGTCGAGAAGTTGAAAGTGCCCAAGCTGGAAGCCTTGGAGCAAATCAATCTCAACGCTGCCGGTCTGGATATTGGCGACGACGAGATTTACGTCGCCATCCCCGAAGGCATTGGATCCCCATCTACGAAATCCTAGAAGAGCGCGGTTTCGAGGTTTACCTGGTAAACGCGCACGACGTCAAGAACGTACCCGGAAGAAAGACCGACATTCTGGACTGTCAGTGGATTCAGCAACTGCACACCTAACCCTCTTTTTGTCAAGTCAACGCCGGGGGCTTTTGCTCAACACACCGTGTTTCTTGGGAGCGGATGCTCGCTTAGAGGCGTCCTTCCCTATAGCTTCACCCGTTTCCAACCCTTGCTTCTTGGATCACCAGTGAGGAGTTTTCGAATCGTCCTTCTCCCGCTAGCCGGCATGATAGGGTTATTGGCACTCACGGGTAGATACAGACTCATGTTAGATCCGGAGACATACGAGCCGCGACATCTCTTAACGGGAGTGGTTCTGGGAAGTGGCGCTTCTTTTTTATCCATCGCGATTAACAGTCTATCAATTAGAAAGGCAATCCGCATCTTTTCACGAGTGACGCTCTTGTTCTCCTTCTGTTCACGTGTCAAAAAAGTTCTGTTCACTATTATTTGGCTGGCCTTCTTCGAAGAAGTCATTTGGCGAGGAGTGGGGATTTTTCTCCTTGGAGATTCTAGTGCAGCAGCAGCGCTTGTAAGTTTGTTGTTCGCCTCGATGCATTTGGTAAAGCGAGAAAGAATAGTGGTGGTCGAGTGGGTAGATTTTTTACTTTTTCCTTTCTCCTGAGTTTCTCATTTCTTGTAACACAGAGTCTCATACTTGTGGTTGAAATTCATGCGATAAGGAACATATTAATTGCATTCTACAAGGCGGTAGCGACGAGGGCCATAGAATGAAAGCGACGCAGATTCTTAGAGCAATTGTTGCAATAGCAGTGTTAGCGCTTGTCGCCGCAAGCACTAGTTGCAGCGATCTCAGGGACTTCTCTCCAGGCGCGACCTTAACCGCAGAGCACGTCAAGTCTCCAGCAGAGAACATCGAATACAGGGCCGATGAAAGACTGTTTACGCTACTCGTGGGCTTCAGCAGCGTTGGATTCCGTGATGTGCCGCGCAATCGCATAGTGGAGGAGCACTTTAGCAAACTCAGTACCTGTGTGGGTTGTGAACAACTCAGTTCTTATCTCGACTCTCACAGGCTACATCCATGTTACTATATCAAATATATCCTTTCCCTCTCCGAGCCCCCGGTTTTCGAGGAAAAACAAGTCACTAAACCATTGTTGCCAGAATTATCATTGGCAGGTTTTAATACCATTTTGGCACAATTCTATCGAGACGCCGACATACATTCCTTGTGGCTTCAGTTCCAAGGCCGACACGAGGAGGAAATTCGTAGATTACAAGATATTGTGCCGCCGGCGCTCACTGGGGTAAATCAATTCCTGGGAATTGATGCTCCTCCTGGAAAGATCATTGTTATACCTGGCCTTCTACACTGGGGGGGCTACGGGATGGTCATTGCTGATGCAGGCTATTTGATAATAGGGTCTCCTTATTCGGATTTTGCGACGAGGAGATTGGTCGAACATGAATACATCCACATTGTGATAAACCCGATACTTGGCGAAAACGAAGGGCTCGTGTATGAGTCTGGTAAAGCATTTTACGGTGTTATTGCATCTCAGGCCGAGGAAAGTCTTTCTCCTGACGAAATCGCGTTTTTGTGGGAACACATACTAAAGGAAACCTTTGCGCGGGTGCTAACCCTTCACTTACATGACCCATCCACGGATAAGCTGCGTAGGGAGTTAGCCGCGCTTGAAGAAGAAGGACATTTTCTGGCGGGGGAGATCAACGATTGCATCGAGAATTTTGAAGTAGGACGGCAAACCATCGAGGAATTCATCCCAGAATGTCTTTCATCAATTGGGAATAGCAAGGAAAACTAAATTTGAGCAGGTCTTACAATGCAATGCTGATCATTGCTAGAGGGTTAACCAAAGTCTTCGGCAAGAAGCGCCCTGGCTCCGGACCATCCTTCAAAAAATCTAAGGGCCAAGCTAAAAGAGAGCCAGTAGTGGCTGTGAACGCGGTGGATTTAGAAATACCTGCGGGGACGGTTTTCGGTTTGCTTGGCCCCAACGGAGCAGGCAAGACCACCCTGATCAAACTCCTCTCCACCCTTGTCATCCCCACTTCAGGATCGGCCACCGTCAATGGTTACGACGTCAGAACCCAAGAGCGAGAGGTGAGAGTCTCCATAGGGCTGGGCCTCGGCGGCGAGCGGTCTTTCTACTGGCGCTTGACGGGTAAGCAAAACTTGGAATTCTTCGGAACCATGCAGGGACTGACGGG